>URWS01000011.1 GCA_900551605.1 uncultured Collinsella sp.
TCAAAACTATGCCGGTTTACTACGATAAAACCGATAGGACCGACCACATTTGCTATTAGTAGAAAATGACAAGCGTTCTGCCTGCGGCTTTGATAACGCTGTTCTTTCCATAGTTGAAAGAATGCGATTCATCGTAGTAAACCGGCATAGTTTTGTAACCGACAGGCCGATTCGGCAGCGCAGCAAACCCAATTACTCGTTTTCTTCCGTCCTCAAAGGATCAAATGCATGGCAGGAGTGTCCCAAACTGCCGGCAGATAAGGAACGTCCCCAAGTGCCGGGTAAACAGAAAAAGCCCTGCTGCGGATAGCAGCAGAGCTTTTGGAAGGGGACTTGGTTGTGAGAGTTCGTTAGGCGAGCTTGGCCTCGAGCTGGGCGATGCGCTTATAGGCATCGATGGTAAAGCGGGTCTGCTTCTCCAGGATCATAGTGGTCATGAGGGTATCCTGAGCGTGAGCCATGATGAAGGTCATCTCCATCTCGCCACCGCCGGCCTCCTGCGAAAGCAGCTTGGTCTGCGTGTCGTGAGCGCCGATAAGTGCATCGCTGGCATCCTTGTGCAGTTGCTCGGCCTTCTCAAAATCACCCTCGCGAGCAGCATCGAGCGCTGCAAGCAGATCGGTCTGGGCGTCACCTGCGTATGCGACAATCTCGAATCCAACCATCGAGATTTCTTCTTTGGTTGCCATATTGCGTTCCTTTCACATATGAACCAACGGAGAGCATCGCGTCCGGGCATACGCGCTGCGCTGTGTATGACAGAAACAATAACATTCAAACAAAAAGGAACAATGCAAACCGTTATTTCGAGCCGTGAACGGTCTTTTTTCGCCCGTGAACGGTTTCCAAACCATTTCGAACAATATCAAACATGATTAGCGGAAACCCAAACAGGACCGCACCCTAACGCAAATCGCGTACCGTATCGCCCTCCACGAGCACGCCGGGGATCAGCATGTGCTCCACGCCAGACACAACGCCCTCGGCGCCGGCGATCTTGTCGACCGCCCACATGCCGACGCGCCTGTTGTCAAAGCGCACGGTGGCCAGGCGACGATCGGGCACGATGTCGCCCAGACTGTCATCAACACCCACCACGCTCACGTCCTCGGGCACGTGCTTTCCGCGCGACTCGAGTCCGCGAATGCAGCCGTAGGCCATGGCGTCGTTAGAAGCATAAATGGCCGTACAGGTCGGATCGTCCGCCAGAGCCTGACCGGCAGCATACCCGCTCTGTGCCGTCCAATCGCCACGAACGAGTCGCGGCGGCTCAATACCATGTGCGTGCAATGTCTCGCGCCAGCCTTCCTCGCGCTGCATGCCCGAAAGCGAGCGCTCGGGACACGAGATGAAATGCACGGTCTTGTGCCCCTGCCTCAGCAAGTACTCGACAACCTGGCGCGAGCAATCGAACTGGTCGTTATCGACCGTTGAACAGAGCGGGTGCTCCAACATCGTAACGAGCACTGTCTGCATGCCGGGCAGTGGCTCGAAGGTTCCAAAGTCCGCCGGCATGCGATTCATGATCACGACCATGCCATCCACCGGCAGTGCGCTCATGCGCGACGATGCGCTCTCGAGGGTATAGGGATGCCCATCTACTTTCGTGAGGGTAATGGCGTATCCGTGCTTATCGGCGGCGGCAGCAAAGCCCTCCATACGGTCGAGGTTGCCTGTACCGGTAATGTTGAACATGGCGACGCCGACGGTCTTAAACTTGCCACGGCGCAGCGATCGACCGGCAAAATTGGGGCGATACCCCAGCTCGCGCATGGCGGCACGCACGCGCTCCTTGGTCTCTGGGCGCACGCTGGGTGAATCGTGCACCGTACGCGAGACTGTCTGCTCCGAGACGCCCGCGAGACGCGCCACGTCCTTAACGGAAACCGATTTTTTAACAGCGGCCATTGGTCGATCTTTCCGTGTCAACGATGCCATTGACGGCATCCTGCGCAGTCATATTAAACGCCTTCAAGTATATCTAACGCCGCCTCTGCAATACGCTTACCACCCAAAACCTACCGTTCACCGACATTTCTGCTTCCCCAAACGGCTTTTGTCGCCCAAATGTTAACGTTGCCATTGTGCAAACACAGAGCCACCGGGCGGCTCAAACGTTTACGCACAAAGAATCGACGGTTCGCAGGCACAGGAACCACCGGTTCGCGTCTTTTTTTGTGTCGCAAAATGGCAACGTCAACATTTTGGCAACCGAACGTCAAAAGCTACCATCGTTGCTAACCCACCGACTCTTAGGAGCTTTGCATGGAGCAACTCATCGCCACCATCGAAAAAGGCCAGCCCTTTTTCAACGCGATCGCCCGCAACAAGTACCTCAAGGCGATCCGCGACGGCTTTATCTCCGTCATCCCCATCATCATCTTCTCGTCCATCTTCTGCCTGGTAGCCTCGGTCCCCAACATCTGGGGTTTCTACTGGCCCGATGACATCAACAACGCCCTGTGGAAGTGCTACAACTACTCCATGGGCATCCTGGCCATCGCCTGCGCCGCCACCACGGCCAAGCACTTCGCCGACGCGCAGAACCGCGACCTGCCCAAGAACAACCAGATCAACTTTATCTCGTGCATGTGCGCGGCCATCATCGGCTTCTTGCTCCTTTCGAGCGACACGATCGCCACGGACGCTGCCAGCGGCTTCAACACCACCTACCTTGGTTCCAAGGGCCTGCTGACCGCCTTCATCGCTGCGTTTGTGACCGGCATCATCTACAAGTTCTTCATTAAGCGCAACATCACCGTCAAGATGCCCGAGCAGGTTCCGCCCAACATCTCGCAGACCTTTAAGGACATCATCCCCTTCTCCGTCTGCATCACCGTCTTTTGGGTCTTTGACATCGTCTTCCGCGCTGCCTTTGGCTTCTGCTTTGCCCAGGGCGTCATCCAAGTGTTCCAGCCCCTGTTCACCGCTGCCGACGGCTACATCGGCCTCGCTGTGATCTACGGCGCTATGAGCCTGTTCTGGTTCGTCGGCGTCCACGGCCCCTCGATCGTCGAGCCCGCCATCGCCGCCGCCCTCGTTGCCAACATGACCGACAACCTAGCTGCGTTCCAGGCTGGTCAGCACGCTTCCGCTGTCCTGACCCAGGGTGCCCAGTACTTCGTCGTCTGCATGGGCGGCACCGGCGCCACGCTCGTCCTGGTCTTTATGTTCTGCTTCCTGGCCAAATCCCAGGAGATGCGTGCCGTCGGTAAGGCAGCCATCGTCCCCGTGTGCTTTGCCGTCAACGAGCCGCTGCTGTTCGCCGCACCCATCGTGCTCAACCCCGTCTTCTTTGTCCCGTTTGTCTTTGCTCCGATCGCCAACATCTGGATCCTCAAAATCTTTATCGACTTCTTGGGCATGAACGGCTTTATGTACACCCTGCCTTGGACCGTTCCCGGCCCCATCGGCACCATCATGGGCTTGGGCTTCCAGCCGCTCGCCTTTGTGATGCTCGCCCTCATCTTGGTCGTCGACTTTGTCCTGTACTATCCGTTCTTCCGTGCCTATGACGCCCAGAAGTGCGCCGAGGAGGCCGAGATCTCCCAGGAGGAGCTCGCCGCCAAGAACGCCGAGAAGGCCGCCAAGCTCAACGACGCCTTCCAGGGCAAGGCCGATGCCAAGAGCGTTGCCGCCGGCGCCGCAGCCGAGGCCGTGAAGGCCGACGCCCCCGCCGCTTCCACAGCACCCGCTGCCGAGGCTACGACCGCCAGCGACCTCAACGGCAAGCGCGTGCTCGTGCTCTGCCAGGGCGGCGGCACCTCGGGCCTGCTCGCCAACGCGCTGGCCAAGGCCGCCAAGGATCGCGGCATTAACCTCGAAACCGCTGCCGAGGCATATGGCAACCACGTCGACATGCTCCCCGACTTTGACCTGGTCGTCCTGGCCCCGCAGGCCGCCAGCTACCTGGCCGACCTGCAGAAAGACTGCGAGCGTGTGGGCAACAAGTGCGTCGCCTGCCGCGGTAAGCAGTACATCGAGCTCTCCCAGAACGGCGACAAGTCTCTCACCTTCGTGAGCGAGCAACTGTCGAAGTAAGTAACGCTTAGGGCCAGCCGACTATCCAAGACCGGCTGGCCCTTCGATTTAGACGATTGGATCATAATGTCCGTTAATCCTGCTAGCGTCACCAACCCGCCTGCGCAGTTTCCAGAGGACTTTGTCTTTGGCGGCGCCACTGCTGCCTACCAGGTAGAGGGCGAGACCCGCACTCACGGTAAGGGCAAGGTTGCCTGGGACGACTTCCTGGAGGCCCAGGGGCGTTTCTCTCCCGATCCCGCTTCGGACTTCTACAACCAGTACCCCGTCGACCTGGAGCTGTGCGAGGAGTTCGGCATCAACGGCATCCGCCTCTCCATTGCCTGGAGCCGCATCTTCCCCAACGGCACCGGCGAGATCAACGCCGAGGGTGTGCAGTTCTACCACGACCTCTTTGCCGAGTGCCACAAGCACCACGTTGAGCCGTTTGTCACGCTGCATCACTTTGACACGCCGCTTCCCCTCTTTGAGAAAGGCGACTTCCTCAACCGCGAGACCATCGACGCCTTTGTGGACTTTGCCGCCTTTTGCTTTAAGGAGTACGCCGACCAGGTGACCTACTGGTTCACCTTTAACGAGATCTGGGCCGACGCCTCCAACACCTACATCGAGGGCACCTTCCCCGGCGGCGTCAAGGCGCATCTGGCCGAGGCTTTCCAGTGCGAGCACAACATGATGCTCGCCCACGCCAAGGCCGTGCTGGCCTTCCACAACGGCGGTTTTAAGGGCAAGATCGGCGTCATTCAATCGCTGGAGTTTAAGTATCCGCTCAACGAGAACGACCCCGCCGACATCAAGGCCGCCAACAACGAGCACGTGCTGCAGAACCAGTTTTTGCTCGACGCTACCTTCCGCGGCGACTACGCGCCCGACACCCTCGAGTGCGCCAACCGCTTGGCCGCCATCTCGGGCGGCACCATCGAGATCCTGGACGAGGACCTCGAGATTATGCGCGAAGCAGCGCTCTACAACGACTACTTGGGCGTTAACAACTACCAGTGCCGCTTCCTCAAAGCTTACGATGGCGAGAACGACCTGCACCACAACGGTACGGGCGAGAAGGGCACCGGCCGCTGGCGCGTTAAGGGTATTGGCGAGCATGTGAACAAGCCCGGCATCCCCACCACCGACTGGGACTGGATCATCTATCCCGAGGGTCTGTTCGATCTGCTCGTCTACATTAAGCAGCGCTACCCCAACTACAAGCAGATCTTCATCACCGAGAACGGCATGGGCTACAAGGACCCCTACAAGGACGGTTTTGTGGATGACCAGCCGCGCATCGACTACATCGAGCAGCACCTGCGTTGGCTGCTCAAGGCCATGGAGGTGGGCGTCAACGTGGGCGGCTACTTCCTGTGGAGCCTGCAGGACCAGTTCTCCTGGACCAATGGCTACAACAAGCGTTACGGCTTCTTCTACGTTGACTTTGAGACGCAAAAGCGCACGCCCAAGGCAAGCGCCTACTGGTACAAGCACGTGGCGCAGACCCGTCGTCTGGACTAGCTAACGTCATCGGCCGCCGTGACCATCACGCTGCCGTGCACCTTACCATTCCCGATCGCATGGGCGCTGCGTCCATGCACCTCTTTCCGTGTGGCGGATACGACCTTCCCGGTGGATGTTTCAGCATCCTTGGTCGTATCCGCCGTTTTTGTTTTTGGGCGGGCTGGACCGTGTTCGTTTGTCTCGATCTGTAACATCTAGCCGAGTTTTTGGATCCTAGCTGTTACAGATTAAGATGAACGAGCCGAGCACGTCTACGCCCGCAGGTCCTTTACGCTGGAACGCTCGACCAGCACACCCGAGACGAGCGTACGGCTTCTGGAGCTCGGGGCTTCCAAGCCCGCAACAACCTCATTGAGCGCACGGATGCCCAGTTCGCGGTGACGGAACTTTACCGACGTCAGAATCGAGTTAGGCATCGTCTTATAAAGCTCGTCATCAAAGCCGATCACGGACACGTCGTCGGGCACACCGAGCCCTTTGTCACGCAGAGCCATCATCACACCATTTGCCATGCAGTCGTTAGCAGCGAGGATCGCCGTGCAATCGGGTTTATCGGCAAGCACAAGGCCCGCGGCATAGCCACTATCCGCATTCCAATCGCCTTGCAGAGGCTCGGGCGGCTCAATGCCACGCGCCTCGAGCGCCGCACGCCAACCTTTCATACGGCACTGGCTCGACAGCGACTCTTGCTTACCAGAGACGAAGTACACGTTCTTGTGCCCGTGATTCAAGAAGTACTCGCACGCCATGCGCGCGCCGCCCTCTTGGTCGTCACTGACAGTGGAGCAGGTAGGATGCTCCATCGGTGTGATAATCACCGTCTTGAGGTCTTTCGGCGCCTCAAAGGTATCAAAGTCATCGACCATCTGACGCAGGTTGAAGATCATGCCATCGACGGGAAGCTGCGACATCCTGCGTGCCGCTTCAGCAAGGGTCATCTTCTCCCCCGCCCGCTTTTTGATCATCGTGAGCGCAAAGCCGCGTTCTTCGGCGGCATCGGCGATACCGTCAATCATGTCCACGGCGCCGCCCGACAAGTGAAACAGCACGACGCCGATGCACCCGTAACGGCCCAACTTGAGCGAACGCGCGGCAAAGTTGGTTCGAAACCCGAGCGCCTCCATTGCAGAATGGACTTTATCGCGCGTCGACTCGCGCACGCTATCGGGCTCGTTGATCACGCGCGACACCGTCTTGAGAGAAACGCCCGCAGCAACTGCCACATCGTTCATTGAGACATTTTTCTTGTCCATCGTTGCCACTACTTCTCCAGTCGGTTTTGCATCGCTTGTTTTTTGCGTTCTAGCATACACTACCTGCTCGACTGACAAATCAGCCGTTTATCGGACAATATCGACCGTTCACCCGTAAATCCTTGTTGCTCTTCCAAAAATGTCTTACGTTGTCATTAACGAAATGACAACGTTGTCATTTCGCAATGCCTTCCTTAAGCAGGAAGGTTTCCGGGCAGTCCTGACCATCCATCGACGACCAGTTCCATCCACATGCATCGCGCATCGAGCAGCAAAGGAGCTCTATGGACGCCATCGTAAAGATGCTCGAAAAGCATCAACCGTTCTTTGAGAAGATCTCGAGGAACATCTACCTCCAGGCCATTAAGGACGGATTCCTTGGGTGCATGCCCATCGTCCTCACCTCTTCGATCTTCCTGCTGATTGCCACCCTTCCTGGCGTAGTTGGCATCACGCTGCCCCAGCCGCTCATCGACTGGTGCAACAAGCTGTACAACTTCACCATGGGCGTTATGGGCATCATGGTTGCCGGCACCACCGCCAAGAACTTTACGGCTTCCATGAACCGTCGCATGCCCGCCGGCAAGGTGCTCAACGACGGTTCCACCATGGTGGCCGCCCAGTGCAGCATGCTGCTGCTCGCAGTCACGCAGTTCACCACCAAGCTCAACGGCTCCGAGCTTTCGGTCTTCGATTGCACCAGCATGGGTACGCGCGGTCTGTTCTCGGCCTATATCGCCGCGTTCATTACCGTTTGGGTCTATAAGTTCTGCGTCTCGCGCGATCTGACCATTAAGCTGCCCAAGGAAGTCCCGGGCGCCATCGCTCAGAACTTCCGCGACATCATCCCCTTTGGCGGTGCCGTCATCATCTGCGGCATCATCGATGTCGTCGTGCGCAACCTCATGGGCGTTCCGTTCTCCGAGCTGCTTATCAAACTGCTCTCCCCGCTCTTTACCGCTGCAGAAACCTATCCTGGTCTTATCCTTATCCAGGCAGCAACCGCGTTCTTCTGGTTCATCGGCGTCCACGGTCCCTCGATCGTCCAGCCGGGCATCGACCCCATCCGTCTTGCCAACCAGGCCGAGAACCTGCAGGTTCTGCTGGCCGGTGGCCACCCCGCCCACTCCCTCACCTTTAACATGTCGCTCGTGGGTGAGTTCGGCGGTACCGGCGCCACCTTCATCGTGCCGCTTCTGCTGATTCTCTTTATGAAGTCCAAGCAGCTCAAAGCCGTCGGTAAGGCCTCGATTGTTCCTGTTGCCTTCGCCGTCAACGAACCGCTGCTCTTTGGCGCGCCGATGATCCTTAACCCCTACATGCTCATCCCCTTTGTTGCCGCCGGCTGCGTCAACGTGAGTGTTGCCAAGTTCTTTATCGATAACGTGGGCATGAACGGCTTCTCCTTCGTGGTGCCTTGGGCCACCCCCGCCCCCATCGGCATTTTCATCACCACGAACTTCCAGCTTATCGCCCTGGTGTTTGTCGCGATCATCATCTTGCTGGACGTCATCATCTACCTGCCGTTCTTGAAGGCATACGATAAGCTGCTCTGCGACCAGGAGGCCGAGCGCGCCGCCGAGCTGGGTCTCGAGTCCGATGGTGCCGCCGCCATCGCCGCCAACGCCTCTGCGCCCGCTGTCGAGCAGACTACCGCTTCCGTCGAGACGACCGTTGCCGCCGCTGACAGCAAGCCTGTCGCCGATCAGCCTGAGCCCGCCGCCGATGCATCCGCCAAGAAGGATGTCGATGGCCTGAAGGTCCTCGTCCTGTGCGCCGGCGCCGGCACCTCTGCCATGCTTGCCAACGCCATCAAAGAAGGTGCCGCGCAGACCGGAGAGAACATCGCTTCCTCCGCAGGCGCCTATGGCCAGCACACTGCCATCATGGATCAGTACGACGTCATCGTGCTTGCCCCGCAGGTTCGTAGCTACTACAACGACATGAAGGCCGACACCGATCGCCTGGGCATTAAGCTGCTCGCTCCCCGCGGTAAGGAATATATCGACCTTACTCGCGACCCCGCTGGCGCCATCAAGTGGCTCCGCGAGAACCTCGACTAGTTCCTCCCCCTATTGGTGCCCGGATCCCCAGTTCGGGCACCTCTCCCTATTCCTATCCCACAGAAAGGATGACTCATGAACAACCCCATGCAGTTCCCCGACGGCTTTGTGTTTGGCGGCGCCACCGCTGCTTACCAGGTTGAAGGCGAGACCCGCACACACGGCAAGGGCAAAGTGCCCTGGGACGATTTCCTGGCAGCTCAGGGTCGCTTCTCCCCCGACCCCGCAAGCGATTTCTACAACAAGTATCCGGTCGATATCGACCTGTGCCAGCGCTTCGGCATTAACGGCATTCGTGTCTCCATCGCCTGGAGCCGCATCTTCCCCAACGGCATTGGTGAGATTAACCCCGAGGGCGTCGCCTTTTATCACGAGCTTTTTGCCACCTGCAACAAAGCTGGCGTTATCCCCTATGTCACGCTCGATCACTTTGACACGCCCGAGGCCTTTTATCAGGATGGCGGCGAGGGTTTCCTGACGCGCACGACGATCGATGCCTTTGTCGAGTACGCCAAGTTCTGCTTTGCCGAGTTCACCGAGGTCAAGCACTGGTTCACGTTTAACGAGATTCCCGCGACCGCCGAGGGCAGCTTTATCGTCGGCAACTGGCCACACGGCGAGAAGTATCGCCTGGACAAGGCCTTCCAGCTTATGCACAACATGATGGTGGCCCACGCCAAGGCCGTCGTCGCCTTCCATGAGGGCGGCTTTGAGGGCGAGATCGGCATTGTCCAGAACCTGGAGCCCAAGTATCCCCTCGACCCCAACAATGCCGCCGACTGCGAGGCAGCTCGCATGGCCGACGTCATCAACAACCGCTGGGTACTCGACGCCACCTTCCGCGGCCACTATGCAGCCGACACCATGGAGGCCGCGACCAAGCTGGCCCATATCGCCGGCGGCGAGCTCGACGTCCGCGACGAGGACATCGCCGCGCTGACCGCCGCGCTCCCCTACAACGATTGCCTGGGCGTCAACACCTACAAGTGCCAGTTCCTGCGTGCCGCCGAGGGCGAAAACGACATCAACCACAATGGCACCGGCGACAAGGGCTCCTCGCGCTGGTTCCTCAAGGGCGTGGGCGAGTCATGCGTGCGCGAAGGCGTTCCCACCACCGATTGGGACTGGATCATCTATCCCGAGGGCCTGTACGACCTGCTGCTGCGTATTAAGAACGATTACCCCAACTACAAGAAGATCTACATCACCGAGAACGGCATGGGCTATAAGGACGACTTCGAGGACGGCTTTATCGACGACGCCCCTCGTATCGATTACATGCGCCAGCATCTCGCATGGATCCTCAAGGCAATCGACGGCGGCGTGAACGTCGACGGCTACTTTGTGTGGTCGCTGCAGGACCAGTTCTCCTGGACCAACGGCTATAACAAGCGTTACGGCCTGTTCTACATCGACTTTGAGACCCAGAAGCGCTATCCCAAGGCGAGCGCGTACTGGTACAAGAACGTCGCGGAGACCGGCCTGCTCATGGCCTAGCTTTTGCCGCATACCCCCTGTCGGCCGCATGCGAATCCCTCCACGGGTTCGCATGCGGCCTTTTTGTTTGGCTCGGCCCGAGCAGGCCGTTTGTCTCGATCTGTAACATCTAACAGGGATTTTCGGCCCCAATTGTTACAGATTGAGATGAACGGGGGCACCCGGTTCGAAATATCTAGATCTGTAACATCTGACTCACTTTTAGCCGTCCAACTGTTACAGATCGAGACAAAGATGATGGCTGGGTAGACAAAATCTCGATCTGTAACACCTAGTCGAGTTTTTGGATCCTAGTTGTTACAGATTGAGACAATCTGATAGTGGAGTCCTCATTTGCGCGTCATATCGCGTAGCGCTGACGCGCTGATCCCCCACAATGACAGGAGGCAAAAGTCCTCCCGCAGCGCTTGTTGGCAATCCCGTAGCGATAGCTAGCAAATGACCTGCGTGTGCTCCTCGATGGCGGCGCGGTTCTCGGCGGCGATACCCGGTTCGCACACCACGGCGTCCAAGCTGTCCAGGCGGCAGAAGGTGTAGAAGTCGCGCTTACCAATTTTGCTGGAATCGGCGATCAGATAGCGCGAGTCTGCCTTGCTAAAGGCGAGCTGCTGGATACGCCCCTCGTCCATGTTGGACGTAGATACGTCGCCATCCAGAATGCCGTTGGCGCCGACAAACGCAGCGTCGATACCCAGCGCACGCAGGGTATCCTCAGCCGTTGGTCCCACAAAAGCGGCGGTGCGGCGACGGTACATACCGCCCACGAGGCACAGGTCGCAATCTTCGCGCGCCTCGAGCAGGTTAAACACCGAAAGCGAATTGGTCACGATGCGCAGGCGAAACGCCGGCAGCATCGAGGCCATCTGCTCAACCGTGGTACCCGTACCCAAAAAGATGGTCGAGCCCTCCTCGATGAGCTCAACGGCGCGGCGCGCGATCTGCAGCTTTTCCTCGGCATGCTTAGTGCGCTTTTCGCTGTGCGAATACTCGTGGCGCAACATAGCGTGGGGACGGCCCTGCGCGCTACGGGCTCCACCGTGCACGCGCTCAATCTCGCCCAGGCTCGCAAGTTCTTCGAGGTCGCGGCGAATCGTCATGTCCGAAACGCCCAGTGCGTCCGAAATCTCCTTGACCGAGACCGTGCCCTGCTCCTCGAGCAGCTGACGAACCTTATCCTGTCGCTCTGCCTTAATCACGATGAATCCTCGCCGTTCTTTGCGCGCATATCATTCAAACAGTAACGAACAAATTGTATCAGACTCGTACGCGTCAAAAATGAACGCCCGAACAGCTCCAATCATCACTTTTTTGAGAAAAATACCCCCAGCTTTAGTGGGGTGTAGTGATAATCTCGCCTGTTCGCGCTACAGTTTGTCGGAAATACCTCGATGTTAGGAACCAAATGATCACTTCCGAGCTTTTCGGCACCGCGCCGTGCGGTACCCCCGTTCATCGTTACACCCTCAACGGGCCCGAGATCTGCGTTCGCATTATGGACTATGGCGCCACGGTGCTTGGTATCGATGTGCCCGACATTCCCGGCAACGTGCGCGATGTGGTGCTGGGCTTCGATAAGCTCGAGGATTACTTTGACAACCCCGCCTGCTTTGGCGCGACCATCGGCCCTGTGGCAAACCGCACCGCTGGCGCCACGATCGCCGTCGACGGCACGGACTGGCATATGCCCGCCAACGAGGGCGCCAACAACCTGCACAGCGACCTTGAGCACGGTCTGCACAAACGTGTGTGGGATGTTGAGCTCGACGAGGTCCATAACGCCGTGCGCATGACCACCTCGCTTAAGGATGGCGAGCTGGGCCTGCCCGGCAACCGAACCTTTACGGCCGTGTTTACCGTTACGCGCACAGGCGTCTTCCGCATCGATTATGGCTGCGAGAGCGACCGCGCCACCTACGTGTCCATGACCAACCACACGTACTTTAACCTTGCAGGCCATAACGCCGGCATGGACTGCGAACATTTCTTTGTCGCCAACGCCGCTCACTACCTGCCCATTGATGACCAGAACATTCCCACCGGCGAGATTGCTCCGGTCGAGGGAACACCGTTTGACTTTCGCGAGCTGCGCCCCGTCGCTCCCGGCATGGAAGCCGACGACCCGCAGATTAAGCAGGCACGTGGCTACGATCACTGCCTGTGCATCGATAACTATCAGTACGGCCGTAATCTGCGCCGTGCGATGCACGTCGAGGAGATGTGGACCGGCCGCGAGCTTGACTACTACACCACCGCCCCGGGCGTGCAGCTCTATACCGGCAACTGGCTGGGTGACGAGCACGCCAAGAACGATGCTAACTATGGCTGGGGCGCCGGCTTTGCCCTCGAGGCCGAGATGTATCCCGACACGCCGCACCAGCCGCTGTTCCCGCAAGGCATTGTGGGTCCGGGTCACCCCTACAGCAATGTGATTGAGTACCACTTTATGAGGCACTAAGCCCATAACGCAACATATCGCACAGCAGCGCCCGCCGGCACCACCGCCGACGGGCGTTTTTCTATCCAGTCGAACGCCCGCTCGTTCGCCGCATGGGTCGGCCTGACGCCCTCCGAGCACTCCAGCGGGGAGAGCG
>URWS01000012.1 GCA_900551605.1 uncultured Collinsella sp.
AGTCCCTTGCGGCGTAGTTCTTATTTAAGCCGTCCAAGTTTTGGGGTGCAGTTCACACGAGCTCGGGGCCTTTTTCGTCTGGATTGGGGACGCATAGCCGGACGAAAGCGTGTTGCGTTTGGCGCAAAACCATACGAAAGTGCAATTTGCGTCTTATTTCCGAACGTAAAACAGACGAAAACCGTTTACGTTTGCTTTAATTCCGTACGAAAACGGTTTTCGTCTTGCAGGGCAGTTGCCGTTTCTACAGTTCAGCTTCCAGTTCGGCTTTGTGCTCGTAGAGGTAGTCGCGCATGTAGGGGATGGCAAATGAGACCTTACCGTACGAGGGCGCCTCGATAATCGATTCTCTTAACAGACGGCTGCGGACGGAGCTCACCTGTTGAGGCGTTTTGTTTAAGTCATCGGCAACCATGCTGGTCGAGCTCGTCTGCCCCAAAGACGCCATGCTCAGCAGATAAGCGATGCACGTGGGTGGAATGCGCTGCAGCGCGGGCTCAATCACCATGGCGCAGAAGCGTTCGCGTGCCGTTGCAATGCCGCGCTCGGCCTCTTCTTCTCCAATAATCGTTGTATGTGCGCGTCTTGCCAACTGCCATGCGTAATATCCAATGAGCTGGATCATAAAGGGGTAGCCCTGCGTTGCCTCGGCAAGTTGGCCGGCAATACCTGGCTGCGACTCCATGCCAGACGCTTCAATGGTTTCCTCGAGGGAGTACGACACTTCGGTTACTGCCACAGCCTTCAGGTCAAAGGGGAGGGCACGGCGCAAAAACGCAAGTGTCTTTCCGTTGATGATGCTTTCAATCATCGAAGGCAGCCCAGCAAAAACAAAGGCGATATCAAGGTCTTCGCCGATAACCTGCTGAATCGCAATGGAGAGCGTTCGGACCTCATCGAGCTCTGCGTCTTGAACCTCGTCGAGAGTGATGAGCAGGCCGTTTCCATTCTTGGATATTGTCTGTCTCATGGCGTCGCGTAGCGATGGGCCGATTCGCTCAATATCTATGCTGCCGATGGATATGCCAGCTACGGTGGGCTCAAATCTGGCGTGTTTGGCCTGGAATTTGGGCTGCAGCTGTTCGAGAATGCGCTGGCAAAGTCCCTCGGTTGCGACCTCTTTTATGACCGTCCAGCCACGGCTTTGCGCCAAACGTGAGCACTCGTCAAGGAGGACCGTCTTGCCCGTTCCACGGACGCCGGCTATGCGCATTAGGCGCCCCGGGGCACCAGGCCCGTTGGCGAGGCCCTCATTGAATTCTTCGAGCACATCTTCGCGGCCGATAATCGTGGGAGGTGTTTTACCTGCTGTGGGCTTAAAAGGGTTTGTTTGCATGTGAGCCACCTTTGCTCAAGATATAGCAAGATATAGCAAAGTATAGTGAGATATAGCAATGTATAGCGCTGCTCGCGGGTTCTTGCGGTGGCGCTATTTTCCGAATGCCGTGCGAATGAAGCGCTGGGCGAATAGCTTGTTGGCGACGTTGATGACATGGCCCAGGAATAGTGCTGAGATGGCGGTCGTGACGCCAAAGCCGCCCAGGTTGTGAATAAAGACCAGCGACAACGCGAGCGAGGCGGCGACGTGCGAGCAATCGAATACGACCTTCACATCGCCAAAGCGGCGCTTGAGTTTTTCGGCAATGACCTGCACCAGACCGTCGGGCGCGTTGGGAACGACGCCCATGTTGACGACGAGGCTCACGCCAAATGCGGTGATAGCAAGCGAGAGCAGCATGGTTACGACCTGTGCCGGCAGCGCGGTGGGGTGCAGAGGGTTAACGTTCATAAAGAAGTCGGTAAAGCCGCCGATCAGCGTTGAGAAAAAGAGCTCGAGCAAAATGCGCGGCTGAAACTCGCGGCGCAAGATCGCTGCCTGTGCGACGATGTAGGCGACGTAGGTCGCGGTGATCCAGAAGCCGAGTGTCTTGCCGGTCAACATGGACAGCGTCGTGGCAAAGCAGGTAAGTGCCGCCACGCCCAGGCCCGATGCGGTCTGGATGCTCATGCCGAGGGCAAGCGTCGCGACACCTGCCAAATACATCAGCATCCTGATGACGGTGTGGCACCAATCGATCTTCTCGCCATTCATAATGATGAGCGGCCGCATGCTACTACCCGTCCTTTCGGTTGTGAAGAAAAAGGCTGACCTGGGCCGGCAAAAGAGGGTTATCGGAGGCACTGCTGTAAAAGCAGAAAAGCCGGCCCCACGGTCAGTCGTCTGGGAAGCGTCTCGCTGTGCCGGAATGGGACTGAAGGGCCAACGAGACGGGGGGAAAGCAAATGACAACGCGTGGGCAATAAGATGCCAAGATGGTAGGGCGCGTCTTAGCATCCTGTTGCCCACGCTTAACGAAATCGGTTTCGCTTGAGCCTTAGTATACGCACGGGATTCTTTTTGCAAAGAGAAAAATAATAAAAAGGTGAACGTTCACCTAATCGAAACAACTCGTTGGCTGTATTATGACAAGGACATACTCGAAACCGATTTCGCAACGGTTAGAGAGTGCATTGTATGTTCGTCGTGGACTACCGGGCAGCTTGGTCGCGCCCACCGGTCGCATTGCGGCGAACGCCTTCACCCGGATCGAAAGGATCACCATGGAACAGCACACCGATTGCTCGTACTGCATGTGTGGGATCGACAACACGCTCGTCGGTGCCTTTGGCATCCCCATGCTCGACCTGCCCGCCAGCAAGCTTATCCTGTTTAAGGAGCAGAGCCACAAGGGTCGCGTAATTGTGGCCTCCAAGCAGCACGTCGACGACATCTCCTGCATGTCCGAGGAAGACGCCGCCGCCTTTATGGCCGATGTCCGCCACGTCGCCGCCGCGCTGCACAAGGCGTTCAACCCCGACAAAATTAACTTTGGCGCTTACGGCGATACCATGCACCATCTGCATGTGCACATCGTCCCCAAGTACAAGGACGACCCCTTTGAGTTTGGCGACGTGTTCGCCATGAACCCCGGTCGCGTTGCGCTCGAGCCGGCTCAGTACGACGAAATCGCCCAAGCAATCATCGCTAACCTGTAAAACCCCTTCGTCCCTCATAAGTTGCGGTGGAATACGGACTATTGGAGCCAGCTAAGCCGCGAAACAGTCCGTATTCCACCGCAACTTATGAGGGGGCGGGGGATGCGATAGTATTGCATGGTGGTATTCGATTAACCGAGGGTTTATCCGAGGGCTTTATGGAACAGCAGCATTATCAGAGCCTGCAAGACCAGGCGTACAACGCATTGCGGTCCAAGATCATCTATGCCGAGCTCAAGCCCGGCACGCGCCTTTCGGCGATTGGTCTGGAAAAGGAGACGGGAATCGGGCGCACGCCCATTCGCGAATCCTTTGTGCGCCTGCGTGAGCAGGAGCTGGTGGAAACGCGTCCCAAAAGCGGCACCTATGTATCAAAAATCAGCATGGAGCGCGCCGAGAATGCCTGTTTCTTGCGCGAAAAACTCGAGAGAAGCGTGCTCATTAAATGCTGCTCTGCCGCCACGCCCGAGCAAAAGCATCGGCTCGAGCAGATTCTTGCCGAGTCCGAGTCGCTCGACCATAGCGAAACGCGTCGTTTCTTTGACCTGGACAACCTGTTCCATGAGACGTGTTTTGAGATTGCCGGTCGTCACATGTTGTGGGATTGGATGAAGAGCATCAACACGCATTTTGAGCGATACAACTGGTTGCGTATGGTGTCGCAGGATTTGGATTGGGAGCCGATTCGTCGGCAGCATCGCCGGATTCTCGAGGCCATTAAGAGGGGCGATACCGACGCGGCGAGCTATCTGGCAGAGACACACCTGCACCTGATGCCCGAAGAGCAAGGTCCGGTTATCGCCTTGCATCCCGACTATTTTGAGCTGTCCAAAGACTCGGCCATCTAACTCGTCCCCTTCATTAGTTGCGGTGAAATAGGGATTGTTTTGCGGCTCTGATGGTGTAAGCAGTCCATATTTCACCGCAACTGCTGGGGCACTATTGGGGCACAAAAAAGCTGCGGCGCCGCTTGGAGGAAAAGACCGGAAGCAAAGGTCCATTCCTCCAGACGGCGCCGCAGCTGTTTTGATGGCTCGGCTTTTACCGAAGTGGCTCAGTTGAGCGCGACTGCCAGCCGATTATACAAAGCGGCTCGGGGGCGTGTCGCTTCCGTCACGTTCTATCAGCATACAAGACGGTTTTGGTTCTTGTTCGTGGCGGAAACGGCGCGCTTCCGAGCCGCTTTAAAAGAAAGGGGGCGAGGTCTAGGGCACGCCCCCTCTCACGATAGAGAGCTAAACCTAGCCGCGGACCTTCTTGACGACGTCCATGGCCTCGCGAGCGATCTGCTCAACCTTGGAGAAGTCGCCGTCGGCGAACAGGGCCGGCTTGACCATCCAGGTGCCACCGCAGGCGATGATGGCGGAGGAGCTCAGGTACTCCTCGACGTTTGCGGTGCTCACGCCGCCGGTGGGCATAAAGCGGTGGCCGACAAACGGAGCGGCGAGGGCCTTGATGGTGTTGAGACCGCCGTACTGGGCTGCGGGGAAGAACTTGGTGACCTTGAGGCCCAGGTTGACGGCAGCGGTGACCTCGGAGGGGGTTACGGTGCCGGGCAGCACGGGCAAGTCGATGTCGATGCAGTGCTTGACGACAGCCTCGTTGTAGCCCGGGGAGACGATGAACTTGGCACCGGCGGCACGGGCCTGCTCAACCTGCTCGACAGTCAGGACGGTGCCGGCGCCCACGCACATTTCGGGCTCTGCCTCGGCCATAGCGGCGATGCACTCGGCGGCGCAAGCGGTGCAGAAGGTGACCTCGGCGGACTTCATGCCGGCGGCCATCAGGGCGTGAGCGAGCGGAGCGGCGTCCTCGACCTTGTCGAGCACGACGACCGGCACGATGCCCAGGGACTCAAGCGTGGTGTAGAACTGATCGAACATGATGTTCCTTTCGATGTGCGGCGCGCGAGTGCGCGTAATTGCTAAAAGGGCTGGTCATGAGCCGGTTTTTGGACTGGTTATCGGAGGCACTGCTTGGGGTCACAAGCAATTCCAAAACCGGCTACGCGACCAGTCGTGTAGGAAATGCCAGGCGGAGCCGGAATGGGACTAAGTGGTTCTACCTGGCCGGGGAAAGCGGGGAGCGGGCTGCAGGGGTATGGGTATGGGAAACTGCAGCCCGCGGAATGGGGAACGAATTAACGGGCGACGCGGGTGCCACCATCGGCGGCGTTAGCAACAGCGGCGATCTCGTCGGCGGTCACCAGGTTGGAATCACCCTTGATGGTGAGCTTGAGGATCGAGGCTGCGATGGCGTAGTTGACGGCGTCCTGCGGATCGAAGTCGTTGATGAGGGCGTGGACGAGGCCAGCGTTGAAAGCGTCGCCGGCGGCAACGCCCTCGAGCACGTGCACATCGTGGGCGGGGGAGAACCAGTGCTCGCCGCTCTCGGCGTCATAGAGCATGCCCATCCAGATGGAGCGCTCGACGCAGGAGATGTTGCGGACGACCGAGGCGACCTTCTTGCAGCCGTACTCGGCGCAGATCTGACGGGCCATCTCGACGTAGGTGTCGCGCTCCTCGATGCCGTGGGCAAGGGAGCCGGAGACGCAGGTCATGCCGAGGCCGGCAGGTGCGTCCTCGTCGTTGGCGATGCAGATGTCGACGAGCGGCAGGAGCTCCTTCATGGTTGCCTGCGACTTCTCGGGCGACCACATCTTGCCGCGGTAGTTAACGTCGCACACGGTGGTGATGCCCTTGGCGCGGCAAGCGGTGAGAGCGTCCTTGCAGGCGGCGGCCATCTCGTCGGAGACAGCAGGCGTCACGCCAGAGAAGTAGAAGACGTCGATGCCCTTGAGGATCTCGTTCCAGTCAAAGACGTCGCGCTTGGCCATGTTGATGGCGGAGTACTTGCGGTCGTAGACGCAGCCGTTGCCGCGCTGCGAGGCGCCGACCTCAAACACATAGGAGCCAAGACGGTCACCCTGGCGCACGACGCGCGTGGTGTCGACATCGTAGGTCTTCAGCGAGCGCAGGGCGCACTCGCCCAGACGGTTGGCCGGAACGACGGAAACGTAAGCGGCCTTGTCGCCCTGGTAGGCCAGGGAAAGCGCGGTGTTTGCCTCGGCGCCGCCGTAGCGGACGTCGAACTCGGTGGCCTGCTCAATACGCAGGTGATCTTTGGGCGAGAGCCTCATCATGATCTCGCCGAAGGTAAGAACCGTTTTACCCATGGTCGCGTAGCTCCTTTTGTCTGTGCGTACACCTTTGCTATGGCGTTGGCACGGAGGTGCCAAGACGGTAGGGGCATCTTTGCACCTCCGTGCCAGCGCTTGCCGAAATCGGTTTACGAAATCGGTTTCGTTTCGAGTTGTAGTATACTCACCTACAACGTTTTGCAAGCGAGATTTTTAAAAAATGCTTAAATGGCTAAGGATTGCCGTTAAGTGGGAAACGAGGGGCGCTATGGCGCATATGAGAATCAAGGACATTGCTGCCGAGGCGGGCGTGAGCCCGGCCACCGTTTCGCGCTATCTCAACAACCGCCCTGGACAGATGACCGAGGAGACTCGCGCCCGCATCGCCGAGGTTATCGAGCGCACGGGCTACCGTCCCCGTGCCGCCGCGCGCAACCTGCGCAGCTCGCGCACCAACCTCATCGGCGTGATCCTGGCCGACATCGCCAACCCGTTCTCGAGTGCCATGCTCGAGGGGCTTTCCGCCAGTGCCGCCGCGCGCGGCTGCTCGCTTATGACGGCCATTAGCGGCAACGACCCTGCCAAGGAGGCCGAGTCGCTCACCAGGCTCATCGATGCGGGCGTGGACGGCCTGGTCGTCAACACCTGCGGCGGCAACGACGGGGCGATCGCCGCGGCTGCGGGACGCCTGCCGGTCGTGCTGCTCGACCGCGACATCGAGGACGGCGGCATTGATCTGGTGACGTCTAACAACCGCGAGCTCGTTGCCGGCCTGGTGGACGAGCTCACCGCGGCTGGCAGCGAGCGCCTGTGCCTGCTCACCGAGGCAAGCGATGACAGCCCGGTGCGTCGCGAGCGCGCCGAGGCCTTTACTAGCGAGCTCTCGCGCCGCGGCCTTGCCGGCGAGGTTGTCACCCTGGCCGACGGTGGCGCCGAGGGCGTCAGTCGCCTGGACGAGACCATTCGCGATTACGCAGGTAAAAAGCTCGGCCTTATTGCCGTCAACGGTCTGGTCTTCTTGCGCCTGACCGAGGCGCTGGCCCAGCTTGGCCCCTCGCTGCCAGCGGGCCTTAAGATTGCGACGTTCGACGACTATCCCTGGAACCATGTGCTCTTTGGCGGCGTGACCACTGCCGCGCAGGACACACTGGCGATTGCCGAGCGCGTCGTCGAGCGTCTGTCCGAGCGCATCGACGTCGTCACCACCACGGTGGGCGAGGCCGCAAGGCTCGCGCCCAAACGCATCGAGATCCCCGGCCACATCGAGTCCCGAGCCTCCACTTCGCGCTAGTCTGTGTGATACTATATAGACAATGTCATACAGGAGGTATCCATGGCTGCGTCTGTACTGAGTGTACGAGTGGACTCGTCAATTAAAGATTCATTTGCCGAGCTATGCGAAGAACTCGGCATGACTTCGTCTGTTGCGGTCAATATGTTTATGAGGCAGATGCTGCGCGAGCGCTCGCTGCCGTTTGTTCCTTCACTTGGTAATGACTCTGCAAGCGAAAACGTTGCCGCAGACATTTTGGATATTGCTCAGATTGAGTCCGCCGTCCGCGAGGCGGCCGGCCCGATTCCCGCCATCAAAACCGTGGTCCTTTTTGGCTCGTATGCCCGTGGCGAAGCGCGTGTCGATAGCGATATCGATTTGCGTCTCGAGGTCGATCGCGAGCATGGTTTTGGTCTTTTCGCGTTGTCGGCTTTTGGTGAGGCGGTGCGCAAAGAAACTGGAAGGCAGGTTGACCTTGTCTCGAGCGACCATCTTGATGGCGATCTTGCCGCGGCAATCGAGCGCGAAGGAGTGATCGTTTATGATCGCGCGTAAGTCAGACAGCCTTCGCGCGCAAGAGGTCTTGGAGGCTATCTTCGAAACGAACGAGCGCATCAAGGCTTTTGATATCACCGAGGACCAGTTTCTGCATGCGAATGATGTGCGGACGAGGGCGTTGGCGGACTCCCTTTTGATGTGTGCGCTTAGGGTGACGGAAGAAGCGGGCAAGCTGTCGGAGCGCTCGCAGCGTCTTCATCCCGAAATTGAGTGGCGTGGAATTATCGGCATGAGAAATTATCTTGCGCATGATTACGGCAATGTCGACCGCTCAGTTGTTTGGGATGCAGTGACGATGGAGTTTCCCGCACTGGAACGAGCCTGTAGGCAAATTGTCTCCGAATCCGAGCGTTAGTTACTTGCCATAGTCACCCGCCCTCGCACGTTTTTTGAGCACCGGACACGCTTTAACCCTGCGGAAACATTTTTCTGCGATAGTATCTGCGATATAGAACAGTCGAAACCCGCCCGAAAGAAAGGGGAGCGACATGAACCAGCAGAACATCGATTACGTACTCCGCTCTGTAGAGCAGCGTGACATCCGCTTTGTGCGTCTGTGGTTTGTCGACATTCTCGGTCGCCTCAAGAACTTTGCCATTAGCCCCGAGGACCTCGAGGTCGCTTTTGAGGAGGGCATTGGCTTTGACGGCTCGGCCATCGAGGGCTTTGCCACGCCCGAGGAAGCCGACATGCTCGCGTTCCCCGATGCCTCGACCTTCCAGATTCTGCCGTGGCGCCCGAGCCACAACGGCGTCGCCCGCGTGTTCTGCGATGTGTGCACTCCCGATCGCAAGCCCTTCGCCGGCGACCCGCGCGATGCCCTGCGCCGTATGTTTCACAAGGCCGAGAAGGCCGGCTACCTGCTCAACGTGGGCGCCGAGCTGGAGTATTACTACTTCCCCGACGAGCATACGCCCGAGCCGCTCGACAACGTGGGCTACTTCGACCTTTCGGTGAGCGACGCCGCCCGCGACCTGCGCCGCAACACGGTCCTCACGCTCGAGAAGATGTCCGTGCCCGTGGAGTACACCTTCCACGCCGCCGGCCGCTCGCAGCACGGCATGAGCCTGCGCCATGCCGAGGCCCTGAGCATGTCCGATGCCATCACCACGGCCAAGCTCATCATTAAGCAGCAGGCCTACGAGAGCGGCTGCCACGCCTCCTTTATGCCCAAGCCGCTGGCGGGCGAGGACGGCAGCGCCATGTTCCTGCACCAGTCGCTGTTCGACCACGACGGCAACAACGTCTTTTGGGGCGAGGACGACGATAAGTACCATCTCTCCGACGTCGCCAAGCACTACATGGCCGGTATTCTGGCGCACGCACGCGAGATCAGCGCCATCACCAACCCTACCGTCAACTCGTACAAGCGCATCACTACCGGCGGCGACTCCGTGCCGCAGTACGCCACGTGGGGTCTGCGCAACCGCGCGAGCATGGTCCGCATCCCGGTCTACAAGCCCGGCAAGCAGCTGTCCACGCGCATCGAGCTTCGCAGTCCCGACCCCATGGCCAACCCGTACCTGGTCAACACCGTCACGCTGGCGGCTGGTCTCGACGGTATCGAGCGCAAGCTGGAGCTTCCGCCCGAGGCCACGGCCGAGACGCTCAAGCTCACCGGCCGTCAGATGCTCGAGGCCGGCTACGCGCCGCTGCCGCGCTCGCTCAAAGAGGCACTCGACGTGTTTGAGGACTCGCAGTTTATGAAGGATGCCCTCGGCGAGCATATTCACAGCTTCTTCCTCAAAAAGAAGCGCGACGAGTGGCATAAGTTCGAGTCCACGATCACCGAGTGGGAAATCAAGCACTACCTGGCGAACTCCTAATCGCGCTGGCTTGTCCCAGTACGATTGAGCTCATTTCTTTGGAGGCCGATATGTCCGAAAAGAGTGCCCTGTTCATGGCGCGCACGACGCGCTTCCACGAGTTTGCCCGCAGCCTGACGACCACCCTGGGTGTCGAGGTGAGCCTGGCCACCCCCGATTCGCCGACTGCGGCGCACGACTTTGACCTGCTGATTCTCGATTCCGACGGCATCCGCAGTGACCGTATCGATCAGATCGCCAAGTGGCTCGACGATCGCGGCGGTGTTCCCATGCTGGTGATTGTCGACGACGAGGCGCTCGGCACCCTGCGCCTGCCGAATCACGCGCACGCCGACTTTGTATGCCCCACGGCGACGCCCAACGAGCTCAAGGCTCGTGCGCAGCGCCTGATGGGCGAGGAGGAGACTGTCACCGCCGATGACGTGCTCAACATCGATAACCTCGAGATCAACCTGGCTACCTACCAGGTGACGCTCGACGATGAGCCCATCGATCTGACGCTGATGGAGTACTCGCTGCTGAGCTTTTTGGCGACGCACCCCAACCGTGCCTACAGCCGCGAGGTGTTGCTGCACCGCGTGTGGGGCTTTGAGTACTGCGGCGGTACGCGCACCGTCGACGTGCACATCCGACGCATCCGCTCCAAGGTGGGTCCGCAGATCGCGGCGCACATCACCACCGTCCGCGGCGTTGGCTATCTGTTTAAGGACTAGCAAGTAAATAGAGGAATGTGAGGGTACCGGAGATTTCTCCAGTACCCTTTTCTCGTTTAGGGAGAAAAGAAGACCTTTCACCGATTTAAAGTGGGTCAGTAAAAACAATATCAAACGTATAACTATCTCACGAATATCATTTAGTTACCGTATCTCCCTACTGCACGGATGGAGGAAGAAATGCGTTATTCGAGAAAGGTGATTGTCGGATTCATAGTATTGCTTGCCGCCCTGATGTCTCCAAGGTTGGTTTTTGGAGACGACGACTTGGTTCGTGTCACACCGCAAATAGCTGTGGAGCAAGCGCAAGCTTTCTTTGATGACGTATCGGATGAGCCGGTGACCGCTTGTGACCCAGTAAAAATGGTGAATTCCGATGGGGAATCAATCGGGTATATCGTTCGCGCGAAGCGGGATGACGTTAACTATGGCTACGTCGTATTTGATTCAGAGCGATCTTGGTGGATCAGCGAATACTGCTTGGCTCCGAACGCCCCTATGCCCATTGAGAATACAAGCGATGAAATAGCTCTTCTCGCATCCCAAGATGACATCGTTGCTTTGAAATTTGACGAGCTGTCTTTTGGTATTGCAGATCTGGATAATAACGTTGTTTTAGATGAGAAGGGATGCCGGTCAACAGCGGTGTTTTCTGTGGGAAATAGCCGCAGCGGATCTCCAGGCAGGTTCGAGGATGTTTTCGTATCGCCCAAAGACCTGTATAAGCAAGGATATGTCATTGACGCAAGTAAAACAATTTCAGGGATGATAACGCCTACACAATCAGAGGTTATTAAAGAAACGGGGACCTATGCTTGCGATGTGTCTGCAATGTTTGCGGTAAGCAGCCATTATGTAACGCTAAACCGGCTCAAATTGCCAGACTTATATCATGAGCTTTGGCAGTTATCGGGAACATCCGGCGATCCAAATAAGTCATTCGATCAAGCTACGGGCCTTTACTTTACCCAAGGAAGGACTCCATCTCCAAATGCTGCCCCGGCTATTAAGGAGTTCTGTGCTAGGCGCGGGAAAAGGCTTGAGACATCATTTGCTTGGTATCCATCTTGGGATTCTTTCAGGGCAACTGCAGATTCTGGAAATCTCAGTATTTTTTCTGGGACTCTCAGGTCAAGCCATGACGCTCATGCGATGGCTGTTGCGGGATATGTGGCTATGCATAATACATATTCAAATGATAAGAAATATATGCTTGTTGTCTGGGACGGCTGGTTCAATCAGCTGCGTTTTCTTCCATATGACACAACGATTTATATATCGCATGAAGGGACGTATTGTGGAGAGTGACGGCGAAGATGATAGAAAACGCATACGTAAAACGCTGGGGCTTCTTTGCGCATTTCTTGGGATATTGGTTGTCGCGGCCTATCAACCGAGCCCCTCGGTCGTTGGTGGAAAAGATGACGAACATATTTCAGTTGAAGTACAGACGCTGTCGGATATTCATAACGGGCAATTTGAGGCGCTTATGCCAAGTGGTTGCCGTAAGAAAATCGATATGCGCCGTAAGTCAAGTTCCGGATATGTCTCAGGGTTGAAAGCAGGTGATAAATGGATTCTAGTTTTTGTGGAAGATAAGGAACTTGACGGGACTGTTCTGTATCCCCATTCAGCTGAGAAAGTCAAATAAAGTAGACAAGG
Organism: uncultured Collinsella sp.; assembly: GCA_900551605.1. Taxonomy (GTDB): domain Bacteria; phylum Actinomycetota; class Coriobacteriia; order Coriobacteriales; family Coriobacteriaceae; genus Collinsella. The sequence goes on from URWS01000012.1 coordinate 12,208, forward strand.
GGAATGAAGAATGATTGATAGAAAGCAGTTTTTAGGTCTGATGGCAGGGGCTCCTATTTTGATGCGAGCTGGGATGGCAGAAGCCGTGGAGTTGCCGGACGCTCGGAAGCGATTGACGCTCGTGGTCGACACGGTGGTCAGAGATGAAAATGGCAATGAAAAAACGCGAACAAGAAGCAGAGAGACTATTTTCACGCCAGAGAGCGAAATTGTGTCTGCGGACGCTATGGCCGGTGATGTCATAACAATCCAGAGGGAATCAGATGAAACGTTGCCGCTGCTTGCCAAGATTGAGCTCACGGTCGCTTATTTTAACGATAAAACAGAAATTGAGATTCGTTCCGGAAAGTACTCGATAGTCCAAACCGATCCGCTTGTGATGTATGCAAACGCTTGGTACGCGCTCATGCAGAAGGATAAATACGTGATGAATAACTTCACGGAAAGCGAAGCATCATATGAAACGGGGTGGGGGCCAACGCCATACGACGCGGAGAAAGATAAGTGGACGTGCGGATCAGGCATGGGTGCGACGATTACGGACTTTATTAACGATTCAACATATAGTTTTGCTATCGATTGTTATATCGAATAGACATGACGGCATAAAACGAATTGGCTTATAAGCATGTCATTACTTAAGCAAAGCTGAAATCTTGGCATCTAGTGCTCGGGACTGCCCAGCTTGGGGTACAACTCAACGTGAACAATGATGGCC
>URWS01000013.1 GCA_900551605.1 uncultured Collinsella sp.
GCTAAGTGAATAGCATTTACATCCAAGAAGATAATGAACATAACCTATAGTATGTTCATTAAAATTGGCTTCAATACGCCTTAAACCAGTCGGGTTGGCTGCTTTAGGGGGGGGGTGTAGGGTTCGCTCGGGCGTCATTTTGGGTGGTTTTGCCTGCTACTAAAATGGTAACAGTACTCATATTTGCCCTTTTTTGCCCACAGACCTTTGAGGGTGCGGCGAAAAAGGGCTTGTTTTGATTGTTTGGGGCAGGCGCGAGGCGCGGAAACGATGTCTGGAGTGACGGAGCGGCCTGGAATTCATCCGTAGAGGTCTTCATTGGCTGCGCCAGGAGTGTCCCTAACTGCCGGAGGGGGTGTCTGCCGTGGCAGGCACCCCCTCCGGATGTGGGAAGTTTACGCTGCAGGTTACTTGTTGGTGCCTAGCTTGTGCGGCTTGAGAGCGAGCGCATTGACGAGCGCGTCGGTGGCAGACTTGACGGCTGCCGGTTGCGGATCGTTGACGTGATCCTCGGGATGCACGGGCAGGTCCTTCTTGACTGCATCGTGGATCAAGTTGAGGTACTCAGTCACGCCAGTGGTCGATAGATGCGTGCCATCGCCATCGAACAGGTCGTTGCGGTTGGCACTGTATCCGTACCAGTCGATAACGCGCACGTTCTTGTAGCGCGTAGCGGCGTTGGCGATGGCCTGGTTGGTAGAGCCAACCCACGGCTGCGGGCTGCGCGTGTTTACAAATACGACGGTGCGCTGATTGCCGGCATCGGCCATGATGGCGTCAATCTGGGCATCGGTCACTAGGCCGTTGGTGCCCAGCGCAAAGACTACGATCTTGCCGGCGAGGTTCTGCTGGATATAACCCTCAAATGTTGTGCGGCCCGCATCGAACTGGCGGCCCTTTTCGGCATCGATGTGACTGTGGGGGAACACGCCGTCAAAGGAATCGACGGCGCGTAGGGACACGGAGTCGCCAATCATGAGCAGGTCGTAGGATCCGTCGGGGAAGCCGTCGTTGTCCTTGTCGGTGTCATCGGCCGCCTGCTGGTCCTGGGGTTTTGCATTTTTGGCTTCCTTGTTTAGGATTTCGGCGCCCTCGCCGCTCAGCGCGGATGTGTCGGGCACAAAGACCAGACCACCCAGCGCCACGACAAGCACGACGCCGCAAACGGCGCACACGGGAATATGCGCGCGCACCCAGCCGGCGGGCGTGGTGGTGCCTTCGCGGAGCTCGGAAACGGTGCGTCCAAAGGCGCCCTTCCTAAACGGCGTCTCGATAAAGCGATAGGAGCACTCTGCCACGGCGACCACCACAAGTACCTGCAAGATGTACTGCCACCAGGGCGTATCGCTGATGTTGGCGACCGGGTTCATGAGCAGCAGCAGTGGATAGTGCCACAGGTAGATGCTGTACGAGCGCTTGCCAACCCACACGAGCGGCTCGGCGGACAGCGTGCGGGCAACCATTCCCTGGGGCTGCACGCAGGCCGCGATGACCATGAGCGTGAGGATGGAGCATAACAGCGTGCCGCCGCGATACTGGAACGCGGTGTAGCCGTTGGTGAGCGCGACCATGGCGGCAAGGCCAACCAGACCCACGACGCCCAACACATCGATGGATGCGGGCGAGGACCAAAAGCGCACGAGGGCGCTCGGCTGTGCCGGGGCGGTCTCGGCTGATTCATCGGCCTTCTCGCCAGGCTTGCCCTCGGCGTCCTTGCCGTGCTTGGCGGCCCCGACCAGGCGGTCGAGCCCCAGGCGATGAGCGAGACGTACGGGTGCCAAGTCGCGATCGGGGACAAAGGCCATCCAGGCACCCAACAGCAGCGAGAAGACGCGGGTGTCGGTGCCGTAGTACACGCGGCTGGGGTCGGCGGCAGGGTTATAGAGCACCATCATGGCGATGGCGGAAACGGCAGCCAGACCCAGAACCACGCGGCGCGTTTTGGGCTTGCTCATGTGCATGGATACCATGGCAAGCAGCAGCGGGGGCCAAACCAGGTAGAACTGCTCCTCGATGGCGAGCGACCAAAAGTGCGTAAGCGGCGAGGGGTCGCCCAAAGCGTTGAAGTACGAGACGTTTTGGGCAATCTGCCACCAGTTGTTGAAGAACAGCAGCGACGGCAGGATGTCGAGGCGCATCTTGGTGAGCATCACGTGGTTAAAGATGGTGCACAGCGCGCAGGTCACGAACACTACCGTTACCACGGCGGGGACTAGGCGACGGATGCGGCGAATCCAGAAGCTCTTAAGGTCGATGCGGCCGGTCTTAGCGACTTCGTTGAGCAGCAAGCGCGTGATCAGATAGCCCGAAAGCACAAAGAAGATCGTGACGCCGAGCAGGCCGCCCTGAGCCCACGTGAGGTTGAGGTGATAGAGCACCACCGCGACGACGGCAAGCGTGCGCAGGCCGTCGAGCGCAGGAATGTAGCGGGACTTGGGACGAGCGGGCGCCTGTTCTTTTGCGGCGCTGTTGGTGTGGGCGCCCTTGTTGGTGGGCGTTCGATGCGGGCTTGGGCCGCGTCGTGACTCGCCGGTGCGGCGGTCGGCGCGCGGGCGTTCGTGCGGCGCTTGGTTATCGGGCGCGCGGCGCGGGCCGCGTGGGCTCGATTGTGGGAATTGTTCCATAAAACATCATCCAATGACGAGGATAATCAGCACATATTCATTGTAGCTGCCTGCTCCTGTGAATGCTTGCTGCTGGCGCAACCTCAAGGGCGCGTTCACATCAAAGTGAACTAAAGTTATAGAGGTGAGAGAGTGCACGATCGACGGCCGACGGTGGGCATAAGGCCCGCAGATGAGGAGGTTTCCATGGCAGATCGCGGCATCGCTGCGGTGTTCGGCAGCATGAACATGGACCTTTCGGTGGCGTGCGAGCGCATGCCGCGCGCGGGCGAGACAGTCGGTGGCAGCGGTTTTATCACCAACGCCGGTGGCAAGGGCGCTAACCAGGCCGTTGCCGCCGCGCGCATGGGTGCGCGCACGTGCATGATTGGCGCGGTCGGCCGCGACGCGTTCGGTGCATCGCTCGTGGCGGGGCTCCAAGATGCTGGCGTGGACTGTGACTTTGTGGCGCGTCGCGATGACGTGGAGACGGGAACGGCGACCATCATTCGCTGCGAGGGCGACAACCGCATCGTGCTGTCGCCGGGCGCCAACCATGTGCTCGAGGGCGAGGACGTTGCCTGCGCGCTGAGGCACCTGGTGGCCGATGGGCTCGACGGCGACGCCAGCGAGATTGCCCCGGCTGCCGGAAGCGTCTTTATCGCCCAGGGCGAATGTGACCTTGCGGCGACGGCCGAGGCGCTTGTTTGCGCTCACGAGCTGGGGTTCTATACGATCTTTAACCCGGCGCCGGCATGCGACCTGCCGGCAAGAGCGTGGCCTGCGGTCGACCTGGTCTGCCCCAACGAGACCGAGTGCCAGGTGCTGACGGGCATTCTGCCCACGGATGACGCGAGCTGCGTCACCGCGCTCAATGCGCTGCTCGACAAGGGCGCCGGGGCTGCGGTCATCACGCTGGGCGGCGCCGGCTCGGTTACGCTCGGCGATGACGGTGAGCTGCTGCGCATGCCGGCACTTTCGAGCACGGTAGTCGATACCACGGCCGCCGGCGATACGTTTATCGGCGCGTTGGCGGCGGCTCGCCTAGAGGGCTTGCCGCTCTTTGAGTGCATGGCCGCGGGTGCTCGCGCCTCGGCAGTGACGGTGTCGCGCCTGGGCGCTCAGCAATCGATTCCCACGCGCGCCGAAGTTGAACATTGGTTTGGTTAAACGATAAAGACGGAGAAGCGGAGTAGAACAATGGCAACCAAGAAGCTGATCCTTGATCTGGATATGGGTGTGGACGATGCGATGGCGCTCGCCTATGCCATCGCGAGCCCCGAGGTGGAGCTCGTGGGCATCACTACGTGCTTTGGCAACGTGCGCGTCGAGCAATCGGCGCACAATTGCCTGGCGGTGCTCGATCTGCTGGGTCGCCCCGAGGTTCCGGTGTACCTGGGTGCCGACCGTCCTCTGCAGGCGACTGAGCCCTATACGCCGCCGGCGTCCACCGCGCTTATTCACGGCAAGAACGGCATCGGCGGCGCGAGCGTGCCCGCGTCGCCCTACGAGCCGGTGGGGGCGACCTCGGCCGACGGCAACGCTGCGGTCGATTATCTGATCGATGCCGCGCGCACCTATGGTCCCGATCTGGTCTACGTAGCGACTGGCCCGCTCTCCAACCTGGCGCTCGCCCTAGAGCGCGATGCGGCGGCGATGATGTCCATCGGCCGCGTGGTCGTGATGGGGGGCGCCCTTACCGTGCCCGGCAACGTGAGCGCGGGCGCCGAGGCCAACATGGCAAGCGATCCCGAGGCGGCCGATGCCGTGCTACGTTCGGGCCGCAAGCTCACCATGGTGGGTCTGGACGTGACGCATCGCGTGGCGCTCACGCGTCGCGACATTGCCGGCTGGACGGGTTCGGGCACCATGGCGGGCTGTGCGTTTGCGAGCATGGTGGAGCACTACATTGGCTCGTACGAGATGAACGCCCCCTACCTGGGCGGCTGCGCGCTGCACGATCCACTTGCCGTCGCTGTGGCGATTGACCCCACGCTCGTGGGTGCGCTCGGCTGCAATCTGCGTGTTGATCTGCTGGGCGAGTATCGCGGCCGCACCATTTGCGACGAGCGCCGCCTATCCGATCCGGACAAGAGCGCGCTTGTAGCGCTGACCGTGGATGCCCCGCGCTTCCTGTCCGAGTTCAAGACGCGCATGGCCCGCGTCCTAGGCTAACCGTTTCATGCGCCCCGTCCCCAAAGTAGTCTTTTTGGGACGGGGCTTTTTTAGCTACTAACAGGCGTCTATAACAAGTTAAAAAGCCCCGTCCCAAATTAGCTACCGAGCAAATGCGCCCGTTGGGGGAATAGTCGTGCCGCGTTGCTTGACAACGGGCTAAACTAGCTAATAAACATTTACTATTCTGTTTAGATTGAATTTGCGGTCGTTTAGTTGCCGAGTCATCGAGTCGCGATGCTCCGCCACGACCGTTGCTAGGGGGAACAATGGCCAAAGCAAGTGTCCGCGAGATCAGCCGCATCACCGGCTTTTCGCCCGCGACCGTATCGAACGCGCTCAATCGCAAGCGCAGCGTGAGCGAGGAGACCGCCAAGGTCATTCTCGAGTGCGCACAGTCGCTTGGGTACCAGCAGTCGACGCAACTCGAGAGCATCCAGTTTGTTCTCGCGCGCAAGACGGGCGCCATCCTTGATGAGAGCACCTTCCATCCTGCGGTCATCGAGGGCGTGGAACGTCAGGCGCGTCGTCACGGCATGAGCACGAGCTTTGTCTCGCTCGATTTTAGCGACTTGAACGCCGTGCGCCCGCAGGTCGAGGGCCTTATCGCCGACCCGGCTGCCGCCATCGTGCTGATGGGCACCGAGCTGGGTGAGGAAGACTATGCTTTGTTCGCCAACGCTGCCGCCCACCTGATCGTGCTTGACGGCTGGAGCGACCGCCAGTACTTTGATGCCGTAGTCATTGCCAACACCGATTCGGTGCTGCGTGCCGTGGATTACCTTATCGAGAAGGGTCACAAGCAAATCGGCTATCTGGCAGGCGACCTGCGCATCCGCAACTTTAAGGATCGCGAGCGCGGCTATCGCCAAGCGCTTGAAGATGCAGGCCTTGAGGCCAATCCGACATGGCGCGTCACGCTGGGCACCACGCTCGAGGGCGCTTATCGCGACATGGGCGCATGGCTCGATACCGTTTCGCATGATGAACTGCCGACGGCTTTCTTTGCTGAGAACGACGTCCTCGCCGTGGGTGCTATGCGTGCGTTGAGTGAGCATGGCATTCGCGTGCCCGAAGATGTCTCGATGATTGGCTTCGACGATCTTTCCGTGGGCGCCTTCTCCAACCCGCCGCTCACCACGGTGCATGTTCCCAAGCACGAGGTGGGCGAGATCGCGGTGCGCCGTCTGGTGGGCAACATCCGCAATCCCAAGAGCTATACCTGCAAAACGGCCGTCTCGACCTATTTTGTCGAGCGCCAGAGCGTGCGCGAGCTCTAGGCAGAACGGCGCTTGATGAGCGATGCCCCCAGCTCGATCTTGAGCGGGTGGTGTTCGGCCTCGTCGATAACCTCGACGAGGCGCCGTGCGGCGACGGCGCCCATATACTCCGAAGGAACATTGAGCGTGGTCAGTTGTGGCTGCACGTAGGTTCCGCCGGCGTTGTTGTCGAAGCCGACGATGCGTACGTCATCGGGCACGCGATAACCACGCTCGATAAAGGCTTTCATGGCCCCAATAGCTATATCGTCAAAGACAGCGACGTAGTTTTGGGCGAGGGGTTCGCCCGAATCAATAATGTCGAGCATGTCGGCGTATGCTTCATCTGGAGCGACGGCGAGTTCGTGGATGATGCCGCACTTTTCCGAGCCCGATAGCTGACCGATGGCGTGTTCGTAGGCGAAGCGTCGTTCGGTGAAGTTGCTCACGGTAACGGGCGTCGTTAACAGCCCGGGGACAGATCCATACTTCGAATGCAGGTACTGCACGGCTAGCATCATGCTGGCGGCGTTGTCGATCTTGACCGTATCGACCCCAGCGCTCATGCATGAGTCCAACAGCAGCAGAGGGCAGTCCAGCGATGCAAACGGCATAAAATCCGATTCGAACATCTCAGTTGCAAGGATGATGACACCATCATATTGCGCTTCGGCGATGTCGGCGATCTGTTGCTGAGTGTTTTCGAACGGTGAGTAGTTCACCAGCGAAAACGAGAATCCCGCGTGTCTAAGAGCGCCCTCGACTCCGGCGAGCATATCGGCGAAGAAGGGGCGCGCAAAGATGCGGCGCCGGTTAAAGGCAACCAAGGCAACGGTTCCGCTCTTTTGGCGCTCGAACTTAATCTTGCTAAAGTCGTAACCTAGAGCTTCGGCGGTGCTAAGTACCAGCTGCCGTGTTTTTTCGCTTACGCCGCGTCGATTGTTAAGTGCAAGGGAAACGGCCGCTGCCGAAATTCCCAGCTGGTCAGCGATTTGTTTTGCAGTAACGGCCATGGTGTTTCCTAACGTTTGTGAACTTACCATGAGCTTAACACCAGGCTGTTTATTAAGCTAAATATTTAGTAGTTAAACTTAAGAATCAATAGAAGTTAAGTAGCGCCCACAGTAGAGTTTGTCTCAGCAAACGCAACAACAAGGGGGACGAGATGATCAGCGGTATTTCTGAAATGCCCATTACGGATGAGAGTTATCCGTTTTCGAGCGCCGAGCGCTACTGTCATCTGAGCGCAAAGGATTACGTCGAGCGCGAGTATCGCGTTGACGGTACCGCCAACGTGTATCGCACCGCCGACGAAGACGGCGGCGTGGAGGTCATGACTGCCGACGCTCCTTATTCCAATCGGATCGTTGTTCGTGCTCCGAAAGATCCGGCGCAAGCGAGTGGCAATGTGGTCGTGGAGATCATCAATCCCACATCGTTTATGGAAATCGAGCGCATGTGGATTCTGGGTCACGGCGAGTTTGTGCGCTCTGGCGATATCTATGTGGGCATTACCAGCAAGCCCAACACCATCGCTAAGCTCAAGGAATTCAATCCCGATCGCTATGCCTTCATGAGCTGGGCAAACCCAACTCCCGAGCGCCCCTTTGACTTTGATCCGGAACAGCTCGAACGCGACGGCGCGCTTCCCGACATGGACATCTCTTACGAGACTGGCCTGTTTTGGGACATGTTGACCGATCTTGCGTGGCTCTTGCGCGGAGACTCCGACCTTAACCCGATCCGCGACTATCCTCGCCAGGCAATTTGCCTTACAGGATGGTCTCAGTCCGGCGCCTATCTGTTCCGCTACCTTAACAGTTTTGCCTATCGCGAGGAGGTGCGCCGTGACGGCCGCGTGTTTGACGGATACCTGTCTGGCGGCGGCATCCATTCGATGTGCATTCCTGTCAACCAGTATGAATGCTGCCGGGAATACGCACACCATCTACTGCGTGTGGAGCGCGTCGAGGAGCCGTTTATCGCCCTTCAGACCGAAAGCGAGAACGGTCGCTTTGAGAGTTGGCGCACGCTTATGCCCGATAGCGACGATCCCGATTTTAAGTACCGGCTGTACGAGGTGACAGGATCCTCCCACGATACGCAGTGGAGCTATGTCGACTATTACCAGGACGACGAGGACCTCAAGCGCATCGATCATTTGCCGGTGTACGTCGGCAAGCACGCCGAGGCAAACGCCTACCCGTCGCAGTACCTCTTCCACGCCGCTTTCCGCAACTTGTTCCGTTGGGTTCGCACGGGTGCCGCTCCGGCAACATGTCCGCGCATTGAGTTGGACGCGAACGGCGAGAACGTAAAGGATGCCTTGGGCAACACCAAGGGCGGCCTTCGCACTTGCCTGCTCGAGCATCCGTTTGCCCGCTATTCCAACACGAGCCTGGTGGAGCCGGGCCAGGGCACGGTCGATAAGACGAGCGACAAGGATGGCCTGTTTGGCCATATGGAGTCGTTTTCGGCATCGATGCTCAAGGAGCTGTACGGATCGCTCGATAACTACCGCGCCCTGTGCGAGCGCGATACGGCGATCGAGGTGTCACAAGGCTTTATTTGTGCCGAGGATGCCCAGGCGATCGTTGACTTTGCCATGGCATCCGCCCGTGAGCGAGGACTGAACTAGCAAGACTAAGACCAGAGAGGGGTCTGCAATGGATATGACGTTGAATCAAGATGCCGTTGCCGAGATTTGGCGACCGGTTGTTCTGACGTTTGAGAGCGCCTGTTCGTTCGATAACCCGTTTTTGGATGTTGAGATTTGGGCGGAGTTCACCGGCTCGAGTGACAGGGTAATTCGCCGCGAGGCCTACTGGGATGGTGGGCGTACCTACTGCGTGTCGTTTGCCCCGACCGAGCTGGGTGCCTGGAACTATGTTATCGAGGCTCCCGAGCAGACCGGTCTTAATGGCTGCACGGGCCGCGTCGAGGCCGTGCCGTACGCGGGCGACCTCGATCTGTACCGCCACGGATTTATCCGCGTTGCAGACGATTCGCGCATGTTTGCCTATTCAGATGGTACGCCGTTCTTTTGGCTGGGCGATACCCATTGGGAGTTTGCCTACCGTGAGAGCTGGGATGCGTCGAACCACCCCGGCATGACGAGCCAATTTCGCGGTATGGTCGACCTGCGTGCCGAGCAGGGCTTTACCGTCTATCAGACCAACCTGCGCTCTGACATGGGCGCAGGAGATCGCTATTGGATTGACGGTGGCATGGCCAAGGGCGTGGAAGATGTGCCTAATGTGGCCTTCTACCAGCGGGAGCTCGACCGCCGCATGGCCTATATTGCCGATGCGGGCTTAGTGAACGCACTTGGGCAAGCGTGGGCGTTTGCCATTCTCGGCGAGCATGCCGTGGAACACCAAAAGCACCTCGCCCGCTACCTGGTGGCGCGCTACGGTGCATATCCGATGGTGTGGACGCTTGCCGGCGAGGTTGCCGGATACCGCAAAGAAGGTCGAGCCGCCATGCTTGACGGCTGGCGTGAGGTCGCCTTGGAGATTGAGGCACGCGACGGCTATGGTCATCTGGCGACGGCGCACTATACCAACGAGCGCCCCTTTGCCGATTACTACCAGGATGAACCCTGGATGGACTTTACGCTCAACCAGGCCGGTCACGGCGATTACATAATCAAGGCAAGCGACTACTTTGACTATCTGGCAGCTCATGACGACAAGCCCTTCGTTGAGGGCGAGGCGCTCTACGAGTTTTGCTCGACGCTCGAGGAGATGGGTACGCGCCTGTGCACCGCAGACATGCTGCGCCGCGTGGCGTATATCTGCATGCAGGCCGGCGGCGCCGGCTATACCTACGGAGCCCAGGGAATCTGGGACAACGTGTGGGAAAGCCCTGAGGAGCTCGACCCCTTTATGGCAATCTTCAACCGCTTTGGCATTACTTGGGCCCAGGCGGTAGACGGAGAAGGTGCGGTCCAGATGGGCTACATGCGTTCCTTCTACGAAGACAATCACTTCTGGGAGCTCGCTCCCTACGAAACGACCGATGCGGGCAACCTGTTTGCCAACAAGGCTCCGCTGGCAACCGCCAACCAGGACCTTTCGCGCATCGTCGCGTACTTTGGCGATACCGTGCGCCAAAAGCTTGCTATCGAGGGTGTGCCGACGGGCGCTGCCTATGCAAGCCGATGGTTTAACCCTCGCACGGGCGCATACCGTGACGGCGAGGACGTCCTTGCCGTCACGGACAGCATTACCCTGCCTGACAAACCCGGGGTTGGGGATTGGCTCCTCGTCCTCGAGCTCAAGGCGTAACCATATTTCCATTGGTCATAGGCGGGAAAGAGTCGGCCGCAATTTCCCGTTTGACAGCTAGATGATTCGTTTAGAGAGGATCAGTGAACACAAATGAGCGTTCTCGATTCGATGCAGGGCTTCCTCGAGAAGCACGTGGGCCCCATTGCCCACAAAGTGAGTAGCTTTAACGTCGTAAAGGGCCTTATGTCCGGCATGATGGCGACCATGCCCGTTACGCTGGGCGTGGCGCTGCTCTCCATTATCAACGGGCTGCCGATCCCGCCGCTGCAGGCGTTCCTTGCCAGCACCGGCATGTCGGCGACGATTACCGACGTACTGGTCGTTACCATGAACCTCGGCGCCATCTACATGTGCGCCTCGGTCTCGTACTCCTACGGCAAGGTGCTCGGGAACAAAGGCCTTACGTCGACGGTTGCGGCTATTGGCGTTTTGCTCCTGCTGATTCCTCTTGGCCATGCCGAGGACGGCTCGACGTTTATCGTGACCCGTTATCTGGGCAGCTCGGGTCTGTTCGTTGCGCTGCTCGTGGCGTTGATCGTGCCGAAGGCGCTTAACTTCCTTATGAAGCATATCGCCATCCCCATGCCCGATTCCGTCCCTCAGTTCGTTAACGATTCGCTATCTCCGATGTTCTGCGCCATCGTTATCTTCACCACGGCTGCTCTGGTTAAGTGGGGCATGGGCATGACGAGCTTCGGCGATGTCTTTAACCTCATCAACAGCACCATTGCCACTCCCGTTATGTTCCTGGGCTCCAGCCCCTGGGCCGTTGTCATTTACTTTACGCTGTGCAACCTGCTGTTCTTCTTTGGTATCCACCCCAGCGTCCTGATGGGCGTGTACATGCCGGTTATCCAGGCCTGCGCTCTTGCCAACACCGAGGCATTCGTTGCCGGCCAGCCACTGCCGTACCTGTCGTTCATCATCATGTTCTCTGTCGGTTCTGTTGACGCCCTTGGCATGGAGCTTGCGCTGCTCACGGCCAAGTCCGAGCGCTACAAGGCCCTCTCCAAGATTGCCCTGGTGCCCGCACTCTTCAACATCTCCGAGCCCATCATCTTCGGTACGCCCATTGCCATGAACCCTTATATGTTCATCCCCTACATCCTGCTCAAGCCCGTGGCCTGCATTGCTGCCGCTGTCGGCCTGATGCTCGGTCTGGGCAATGCATTTAACCCGACCATTTCCATGCCGTTTGTCGTGCCGCTGCCCATCAGCAACTTCTTTACGGGCGGCATTGGCCTGGTCGCAATCGTCCTCGCCGCAATCCTGCTGGTCGGACTGCTGTTTATCCCGTTCGTCAAGATGGCCGATAAGGAGGCACTGGCCGAGGAAGCTGCTGCAAAGGCTTCTGCCGAGTAGGTCATTGTCCACAAGTTCGAAGGTTCGGCCGATCGCGTTGATCGCCGAAACATATAAGTCCCTGTGAGGGGTTACAGGAAAGGAACTGCAATGAAAAACATCGTTCTTATGTGCGCTGGCGGCATGTCCACGAGCATCATCATGAAGAACATCAAGAAGGCCGCCGACGCCGAGGGCCTGGAGTGCGAGGTGTCCGCTCACGCCGTCAACGAGGCTGCCACCATTGGCCGCAATGCCGACTGCATTCTGCTTGGGCCGCAGGTTGGCTATGCCAAGGATGAAGTTTGCGCCGCATGCCCCGGGGTTCCGGTCGGCGTAATTCCCATGACCACCTACGGCATGATGGACGGCGTCAAGGCTCTGGCTCAGGCCAAGGAACTGATGGGGCTGTAAGTATGACGGCAGAAGAGATTCAGCTTCAGAGTTTTCAGATCATTGCAGGCGTCGGTTGCGCGCGCAGCTGCTATATCGATGCGATTCATCTAGCTCGTGACGGCAAGTTCGAAGAGGCCGAGGCAAAGATCACGGAAGGCCAGCAGCACTATGCCGAGGGCCACGCTGCCCATGGTGGCCTTGTCCAGCAGACTGCCGCCGGCGAGAACCTGAGCATCGATCTTTTGGTCGTCCATGCCGAGGATCAGCTGATGAGCGCCGAGGGCTTTGGCATCCTTGCCAAGGAGTTCGTGGACGTCTATCGCAAGATGGGCGCGTAGCCACGGACTTTGCTGCCGGCTTATCACCGTGGGTGGTGTACTCGCGGTAACAGGGCGGTGTTGATTTGTTTACATACATGTGCGGATAGGGAGGGCCCTTCGGGGCCCTCTTTTGTTACGGGCTTTAGCCTGTGCGGGGCGCGCAGCGCGCCGCATCAGAAACCA
>URWS01000014.1 GCA_900551605.1 uncultured Collinsella sp.
TCTATGTGCTGGGGGCCGATTTGCGCGACGGCACGCCCATCTACGACATTAAGCCCTACATTCCGTTTGCCGACTGTCACCCGGATGCGACGGGCGGCTGGATCGAGGATACTCCGTGGCAAGAGCTCGACGTCGAGTTCCCACGAGCGCTGCAAGATATGGTCCCGCCCGCAAAGCTCCCCGGCTTGGTCGAGGTCCTTCGCCAAGATCCGCGCCGCGCGGGCAGCAAGCACGAGCCAAACCGCGTCTACCATCTGGCCTACGCCGGGCTCGACATATCGTTTACGGTCGACGAAACCCAGCTAACCGTAGTCGCAGTCAACGACGCGCAAGACTAACCAGCCATTCGTCCGCACCCGTCAAATTAAACGCCAAACTCCGCGCCAAAACCGCCCACGCTGGTGGACAATAACGCCTACCAAAACAATCACTTTGCACGGGGGCTCAGCATGAAATACGACTTTAGCTCGCTTATCGACCGCCACGGCATGGACTCCATCGCCGTTGACTCCTGGGGCGAGATCCCCGGTATGGCTCCGAACGCACCCGACGAGGGCTTCGACCGCATTCCCATGTGGGTGGCCGACATGAACTTCGCCACGGTGCCCACGGTTCAGGAGTACATCATCAAGCGCGCTCAGCACCCCATGTTTGGCTACTTCAATCCGCGTCCCGAGTACTTCGACCGCATCATCGAATGGCAGAGCCGTCGCAACGGCGTTGAGGACTTGGCGCCGGAGCATATCGGCTACGAAAACGGCGTGCTGGGTGGAGTCGTGTCGACGCTACGCGCGTATGTCCAGCCAGGTGATGCGGTGCTGGTCCACAGCCCTACCTACATCGGCTTTACCAAGTCCATCGAGGCCGCGGGCTATCGTATTGTCCACAGCCCGCTTAAGCTCGACGACCAGGGCGTGTGGCGCATGGACTTTGAGGACATGGAGCGCAAGCTCGCCCAAAACTACATCCATGCCGCGGTGTTCTGCTCGCCGCACAATCCCTGCGGCCGCGTATGGGAGCGCGACGAGATTGAGCGCGCCATGGACATCTATCGCCAGCACGATTGCGTGGTGATCTCGGACGAGATTTGGTCCGATATCATCCTGCCGGGGCACAAGCACATCCCGACGCAGTCGGTGAGCGAGGATGCCCGCATGCGCACGGTTGCCCTCTATGCGCCGAGCAAGACGTTTAACCTGGCGGGCCTGGTCGGCAGCTATCACATCATCTATAACGAGACGCTGCGCGACCGCGTGTGCGCCGTGTCCAACAAGACCCACTACAACGAGATGAACGTCCTCTCCATGCATGCGCTTATCGGTGCCTACCAGCCGCAGGGCTACGAGTGGGTGGACGAGCTCAACCAGGTGCTTGCCGGCAATATCGAGTACTTCTGCGATTACGTGGACGAGCATTTTGAGGGCGTGTCCTATTCGCGTCCGCAGGGCACGTACATGGTGTTTCTGGACTGCACCGAGTGGTGTCGCGAGCATGGTCGCGATATTCAGTGGTTGCTCGACGAGGGGGCGCGCGTGGGCGTGGGGTATCAGGACGGCCGTCCGTTCCACGGGCCCTGCCACATTCGCGTGAATCTGGCGCTGCCGCTTTCGCGCGTAAGGGAGGCGTGCGACCGCCTGGACCGCTACGTTTTTAATGCACAGTAGGCGTGTGCTGCATGCGGGGCCTTCTGCCAAGTCGGCTGGAAGGCCCCGCATGGTAAAACGTCTGTAACCATTGGGCACTCGTGTGGTTTTGTTTGCTATTATTTTCTACCATTTCAGTCTGTAAACAGGATCGTCTGGAGCTCGATGAAAAGACCCCGTCGCTCGGTTGCCATATCGTTGTTTGTTGCGCTTGCGGTAGCGTGCGCCTTTGTCGTAGCGATAGCTGGCTGTTCCGGGCCGAATGGCAGAGCCTCGGCGTCTGCATCAAAAGCCCCGGACGCCTTGCAGGTCAAGGACGACAACCTTAAGACGCTCAACGTTGGCAGCGACCTCTATCCACCGTTTGTGTATACCAACGAGTACGGCGATATCGTTGGCCTGGATGTCGAGATACTAACCGAGGCTTTGGCCCGCATTGGTTACAAGCCAAAGTACCAGCTGATCGATTGGGAAAAGAAGAACGAGCTACTGGCGAGCGGCGAGCTCGATTGCGTCATGGGCAGCTTTAGCATGACGGGTCGCGAAAACGAGTATCGTTGGGCCGGCCCGTACCTTGCGAGCCGCCAGGTGGTCGCGCTCAACCCGCAGAGCGATATCTACACGCTTGCCGATCTTGAGGATAAAGTCGTGGCGGTCCAGTCCACCACCAAGCCCGAGGACATTTTGCTCAATCATACAAATGAAAACGTTCCGCAGATCAAAGAGCTCTACTGCTTTTCGGACCGTTCGTATCTGAACCCGGCGCTCGTCGAAGGTCTGGTCGACGCCATCGCCGCGCATGAGTCCTCGCTGCTCACCTACGAAAAAGACTATGGTGTGACGTATCGCATTTTGGATGAGCCGCTGCTAGAGGTTGGTTTGGGCACCGCTTTCGATATCAATGATACGCGCGGCATCGACGTTAAACTCACCCGTGCCTACCAAGAAATGCTTGCCGATGGCACCATGGAACGTCTGGTGTCAAAGTACTTTGATGACCCTTCGCCATTTTTGAATATGGAGGGCCTGTCATGATCGATGCGCCCGACCACGCCGCTCAGGAGCGGGGCAATCGTTCGACAGGGGCATGGCTCCTTGTCGCTCTGCTGGGGATAGCGCTCTCGGTTGTTGCCGGCATGATGAGCTACGGTTACACGACGGCCCAAGCCGAGCAGCGCTTTGCCGACGTTGTCGATTACGTGGCGACGCAGAGTCTTTCCTACGATGCATTCAATAGC
Source organism: uncultured Collinsella sp. (assembly GCA_900551605.1). Lineage (GTDB taxonomy): Bacteria > Actinomycetota > Coriobacteriia > Coriobacteriales > Coriobacteriaceae > Collinsella. The sequence goes on from URWS01000014.1 coordinate 2,882, forward strand.
GCCTATACGACCAAAAACCTGATTCGCGTTATGGAGATTGCCGGAGAGACAGCGCGCGATATGGAGCGCGACAGTTCGGTGGATAACGCCACGCTGGAGCAATATGCCGACCAGTTCAACGTGAGCGCATTGATCGTGACGGACGCATCGGGCAATTTGGTGTCCGAGTCCTCGACGGATGGCGTGGGCTACGAGTCGCTCGCTACGTATCTCAAGGAAGCGCCCGTGCTGGAGGTGGCAGCCCATCCGCTTAAGTCCTATACCGCTCGCATCACGCTTGCAGATGATTCGGTCGCAGACATCGGCTGCGTGACTCGGCAGGATGGCGAGGGCATCGTTGTCGCAGTGAGGCACCAGAGCGCCAAGGCGGTCGCGAGCAATACGCTCAAACTGCAGAGCCTGCTCGGCGGTTATGAGACCATCGACAGCGGCGATATCGTGATCGAAAGCGATGGAAAGGTCGTTGCGACCAATGCCGTTGAACCCACCATATTGGGCGTGTTCGATCTGCCTGCGACGGATGTCTTCATTGTCGACGGTATAAAGGATCGATGCCCGGCTGGTAAGGTCAGATTGGTTAACGCCAATGGCGAGTGGTATTTGGGCACATTTGGAAAAGCGCGCGGGTTCTACGTGTACACCTATGCCTCGGCGCGGCGCTACTTTGAGGTCGTCGCGGCTGTTGCTGCCGGCGTGCTGGTGCTCTACGGCGGTGTTATAGCCGTTGTTGTGATGGCGCGCCGCCGCGCTGATCGTCGACGTTTGACGGACTTGCTGCAGCAGGAGCGCGACTATGGCGACAGGCTGGCAAAGGCAGCGCGTGAGGCCTCGTCTGCCAACTCTGCAAAGACGGAATTTTTGCGTCGCATGAGCCATGATCTGCGCACGCCCATCAACGGCATTCGCGGTATGGTTGAGGTCGGCGATGCCAATGCGGACGATCTGCAAAAGCAGACTGAGTGCCGCTCAAAGATCTGGTCGGCATCGGGACTGCTGCTCGACCTTGCCAACGAGGCCCTGGATATGAGTCGTCTGGAGAGCGGGCAGATCGAACTGGAGCTTGTTCCCACAAACTTGGTAACCCTCAACCACGAGGTGCGCGATATTCTGGAGCGCCAGGCCGAGGAGCGTCTGGTGACAATTATCTGCGACCAGCAGACGCTTAATCATCCCTATGCGCGGGTGAGCGTGACGCACCTCAAGCGCTTGTTGCTCAATATTGCCGGCAATGCCGTCAAGTACAACCGCCAGGGCGGCTATGTTCGCCTGGTGTGCCGCGAGGTGGAGCCAGCGGATGGCGTCCCCGTCTATGAATACACGATCGCCGACAACGGTATTGGCATGAGCGAGGAGTTCCAACAGCGCCTCTACGAGCCGTTTTGCCGCGAGGAGCAACAGGTGGAAGGCGCTTCATCGGGAACTGGCCTGGGCGCGCCTATCGCAAAACAGTTGGTCGAGCTTATGGGCGGAACCATGAGCTTTACAAGCACCTTGGGGCAGGGAACGACGTTTACCATCCGCCTGCCGTTCGAGAAGTGCGACCGCTCCGAGATTCCTCAGGCAGTTCGCGTAGATGCGGGCGACGGCGATGCGCTCCAGGGCCTGCGCGTTTTGCTCGTAGAGGATAACGATCTGAATGCCGAGATCGCGCAGTTTACGCTCAGCCGTGCCGGTGCCGTCGTGACGCATGCTAAGGATGGCGAGTCTGCCGTCGAGATGTTTGCCGCGAGCGCGCCGTACGAGTACGACGTGGTGTTGATGGACATCATGATGCCCGGTATCGACGGCCTTGAGGCCACACGTCAGATTCGAGCACTCGATCGCGAGGATGCCGCGACTACGCCGATTATCGCCGTGAGTGCCAACGCCTTTGCCGACGACCGCAGGCTTTCGCGTGAGGCGGGCATGGACGCGCACCTGAGTAAACCCGTGAGCTCGCAGGAACTTGTTGAGGCGCTTGCGCACATAGCTGCCGACGCTTTATAAGCATATGGCCCGGTTCTAATGTTGGTTGGAACCGGGCCATATTGCTATTGATGAGGTCTGCTGAGGGGGCTTACTTTTCCTGAATCTGCTTACCGCAAAGATGTTCAATCGTAATCTCGTAGAGCTGGACGCCCTTGATGTCCTTGGCGATTTCCTCCTCGACTTCTTCGGCAGAAGGGTAGTACTTGAGCGCGAGCTCGCGGACCTTGTCCTCGATAAATGTAGGAGTGTCATTCGCCAGACGGCAACGGCCAAAGACCACCGTGCTCATGACGTAGGGAGCCCAGTCGTCGTCCTTGTACCAGTCGTTGCCGTAGACGGTAAAGCAGACCTTGTCGTCACGTTTGAGCGCGTCGACCTTGTGACCGACCTTGCTGCCATGGAAGTAAATCTTGTCGTGTTCGGCATCAAAGAAGTAGTTGACGGGAATGGCGTACGGGTAGCCATCGTCGCCGTTGACGGCAAAGACGCCGCGCTTGCAGGTAGCGAGCAGTTCGCGCGCTTCCTCGTCAGTGATGGCGCGTTTCTTTCGACGTAAGGGCCTAAACATCGTTGGTTTCCTTTCTGGTCGTGCGTGGTGGTTGAGCACAAACTATAGCGAAACGGGTCCGTTTTTCTTGATGCGGGTGAGTATGTTTTTGAGCTTGTTAAAGTCGAGCGGTTTGGACAGATGGGCGTTCATGCCGGCGTCGTGTGCCGCCTTGGCGTCCTCGGCAAAGGCATTGGCGGTGAGCGCGATGATGGGGATATCGGCTGCATCGGCCTTCTTGCTCAGGCGAATCGCGCGGGTTGCCTCATAGCCGTCCATGCCCGGCATCATAATGTCCATCAGAATCGCATCGAAGCTGCCGGCGGGATGTGACAGGTACAGATCGACGACTTCGTTGCCGTTGGCGGCGCGGGTGACCACGACGCCCTCGGATTCTAGCAGCGCCTGGGCAATCTCGGCGTTCAATTCGTTGTCTTCGGCGAGCAGCACGTTCATGTTGGCGAGCGAGCAGTCGAGCGTACTCTCAACCGTATTCGCCCGCGCCTGGGGATTCTTGTCGATATCGAGCGGAATTTCCACGTAGAACGTGGTGCCCACATGGAACTCGCTGGTGACTTCGATGGTGCCGCCCATCAGTTCAATAAGCGACTTGACGATTGGCATGCCCATGCCGGTTCCTTGGAACTTGCTGCGCGCATCGTTACCTTCTTGGGCAAACGGCTCATAGATATGTTTTAAGAATTTGGGAGTCATGCCAATGCCGGTATCCGAAACGCTAAAGCAAAAGAGCGCGCGCCCGTTATCGAGTGGCTTGGTCTTTGAGCTAAAGGTGACGGAGCCGCCGCGCTTGTTGTACTTAATGCTGTTGTCTAACAGGTTGATCATGATCTGTCGGATATGGGTGGGACTGCCGACCGTGTATGGCCCCGTGGCGTACGGCAGACTATTGTCCTGCATGGTGATGCCGTTACTGGACGCGCGGAGCTTGCACAGCACCAGCGTATCGTCACAGAGCTCTTTGAGGTTAAAAGGCGCATGCTCCAGTGTTAGCTTGCGGTCTTCGATTTTGCCCATCTCGAGGATGTCGTTGATCAGCGAGAGCAGGTGATTGGCGGCAACGCGCGCCTTGGCACGGCTCTCGCGGGCGACCTGGATATCGCCTTCCTTCAATTCCTCGATCTCGATAAGGCCCAGGATACCGTTGAGCGGCGTACGGATGTCGTGGCTCATGCGCGTGAGGAATGCCGTCTTAGTGGCGTTGGCAGCATCGGCTTTTTTGCGCTCGGTTCGAGCGCGCGCGAGCGCCCAGATGAGCAGGACGATGCCGACCGACAACATACCGATGAGGGTAGCTGCAATGGCGGTGCGGTTGCGATAAAGGAATTGAAGCGTGTTGGATTCCTGGGCCGTGTACGACGTGGAGGAGTAATTGCTTGCGGAGAGCGATTCTCCGGCATTGATGATGCCCTTGTTGATGATTCCCAGCAGCTCGGGCTTTCCGCGCGAAATCCAGCACGAGAGCTCACAGGTGTCAGGGAGCTCGACCGTCTCGTAGCCCTCGAGATCATAACGGTCGCCGATGGTTTTTACGCGTGAGCTGGGAGCGACGATGCAATGTGCCGTTCCCTTCCTGAGGGCGTCGAACGCTTCATCGTCGGATTGGTATTCGGTCACGGTCGCTGTGGGGAACAGACTTTCAAGTGCATTTTTGTTGACAAACGATGATTTGGTACAGGCGATGTTCTGAAGGTCTTTGTTCAGGTCGCTGCCGGTGTGGATGGCGGTGAGGGATATGGTCCCCAACGATACCGACTGCACAACGCCTGATTGCTCGGCAAACCAGTAATCTCGGTATACCGGCAGCGCAACGTCTATGCTTCCCTTTGACAGGGCCTTTGACATCATCTTGTAACTATCAAAGGCGACGGTTTTGACCGTAATGCCAAATTTATCGTGCAACGTCGTCGCAAGCGATGCGAGCGAGCCTTCCATTTCGCCGTTTTCGTCTTCGTTGCAGTAGGGGAGTTTGCCCGTAATGTAGCCGAGCGTGATGGTGTTGCCATTTGCTTTGAGCCAGGAACGTTCGGGGCTGTTGAGCGATGATGAACCGCTGTTTTGGGCCGAGTAGTTAGATTTGACTTCGTCGATATAGCGTGGGTTGACGCGGGCGATTGCCGACATGGCGGCATTGATGTCGTCCATCAGGTCGGGGCGGCTTTTGGGGACGGCAAAATAGTAGTCGCTCGAACCAATGTAGAACATGGGGGAGGCGCTGGGCGACGAGGTCGTGTCGTTCATGATGATGGCATCGACCTCGTTGTTTGCGAGCGCGTCAAAGAGGGCACCGCCAGTGTCGATTTCTTTATAGGTGCAGGTAATGCCTTCGTTGGCGAGCCACTGCTGGCCAACGAAGGTTTGCATAACGCCGGGGTTGCAGCCGATGGTAAGGCCTTGGAGCGCTTGGGGGTCACCCTTGGCCAGATCGTCGCGATCGGGCTTGGCGTAGATGAAGTAGCGCTCGGTGCCCTCGGGGTTCGAGGAAAAGAGCAGCTTTTGGGCGCGTTCCTCAGAGTAGGAGATGTTGGGCATGAGGTCGATCTCGCCCGCCTCGAGCATGTCCATAAGCTCGGTGAAGGTGCCGGAGACGTATTCGTACCGCCAGCCGGGCGTGTAGTACGACAGGGTCTGGAGGTACTCGTAACCCCATCCCGAGAGACGCTCGCCGGGGGTGCCGTCCTGGAAGCCCTCGTTGTTGACGAGCCAACCAACGCGGACCGTCTTGGCCTGCTGATCAGAGTCGGCGGCAAAGGCAGGGGCGGGCGCGACGGCGCTCAGTACGGCGAGCGCGGTAAGCGCAACGGCCAGGGTGCGATATATAACTGAACGAAGGACAGCGGAAGCTCTCACATGCAATCCTAACGAATCGAGACATTACCGCATAAGGATACCAGCTCAGCCTGCCCAGTCGGCAGCTGCATCGCTAAACGATCCCGCCCGGCAGTTGGGGACAGTCCCTTTCTGCCGGCACAAAAGGAACGTCCCTAACTGTCGGTTGTGGGACAATATCGAGCGAATGTGATTGGGCGTCTGGGAAAAGGGGTCGCGATGAACAGGTTGAGGACGCTTGCCGATGTGCTGCGACAGGCTGGCTTTGCACGCATCACGGGCCTGTTTCTTATCTTTTACCTGCTGTGCTCGACGGCTGTCTGGCTGTCCGAGCCTACGACCCTCACCTTTGGTGATGGCCTGTGGTTTAGCTTTGAGACGGTCTCGACGATCGGCTTTGGCGATATCCCGGCAGAAACGCCGGTTGCCCGCGGCATTACCGTCATCCTAAGCGTCATCAGTATCTTCTATATCGCCATGCTTACGGGCGTGGCGGTGAACTACTGCAATACGCTCATCAAGCTGCGCCAAAAGGACACCATGGCGCGCTTTATGGACGATCTTGAGCATTTGGAGGAGCTCGATCGTGACGAGCTCGCCGACCTGTCGCGCCGCGTGCGCGAATATCGCCGCCGCCAACGCTAGAACGGGCGCCGCGCGTCACGATTGGGGGGACTGAATATGAATATCACCGTGTATCTGGGTGCCAGCGTTGGTAACGACCCAGCGTTTCTGCCCGCGCTGCAGGAGCTGGGCAACTGGATTGGCTCCAACGGACACGCGCTGGTATACGGCGGGTCCAAGTCGGGCCTGATGGGTGCGCTCGCCGATAGCGTGCTCGAGGTAGGTGGACATGTGACGGGTGTTGAGCCGAGCTTTTTTATCGAGGCCGAGTTTCAGCATGACGGTATCGACGACCTTATCGTGACGAGCGATATGGCCGAGCGCAAGGCCAAGATGATTGAGCTCGGCGATGCGTTCATCGCCTTTCCCGGTGGGACGGGCACGCTCGAGGAGATTGCCGAGGTCATGTCCGCGGTGTCGTTGGGGCATCTCGATGCGCCGTGCATTTTGTACAACCTGAACGGTTACTACAACGACCTCAAGGCGCTGCTCGGGCACATGATTGATAAGGGGCTTTCGAGCCTGAAGCGCCAGCACGGCATCTACTTTGCCGACGATTTGCGCGAGATTGCCTCGATTATCAACGGATAAGCCTTGAGCCTGCCCCACTATGGCTCCCAATGGTGCCGTTTGCGGCGCAGACGGCTGGCTTGTCTGGGCCACACTCGCTCTACAATAAAACGTATCTATGTCGACTTTGACCGCGGGAGGACCCGATGGATAACCTTGCCAAACCCACAAACCGCGCGCTGTTTTTAGTTAGCGTTGCCGTGACCGGTGCGTTCGCAGGTGCCGCAGTCTGGCTGTTCTTCTTTGCGATGGAGCACGGTATCGACTATCTATGGACCGAGATTCCACACGCGCTGGGCGTCGCTTCGCCCGAGCTTGCCAGCGGACCGTTTGGCTTTCTGCCATACCCGTTTTTCGTCTGCCTGCTGGGCGGCCTGCTGATCGGTCTGTACGAAAAGACGACGGGCACCAAGACCGATGACCTCAACCAGGTGATGGCCAAGGTAAAGCGCGATGGGCGCTACCCGTACGACAACCTGGGCAAGCTTTCGCTCGCGGCATTGCTGCCGCTGCTGTTTGGTGGCAGCATTGGACCGGAGGCCGGCCTGACCGGCGTTATCGCGGGTCTGTGCAGCTGGGTCGGCGATCGCATGCGTCGCTTTGGAGCTGAGTTTAGGGAGCTCACGCTGCTGGGCACCCAGGCTGCCCTGACGGCGCTCTTTACCGCGCCCGTCTTTGGCTTTGTGGCACCGTTTGCCGGAAGTACTGACGGCCAGGGCGAAGACGCCGACGATGAATCCGCGTCCGGCGAGATCACCATCAAGCTGCCCAAGGCGCAAAAGACGGTGGTCTACGGCATTGCGATTGCCGGCGGTCTGGGCACCTACCTGCTGCTCGGCCAGCTTGTGGGCGGCGGCATGGGCATGCCGAGGTTCGAGGCCGCCGTGGTGGGCAACCTGGAACTTGTCTGGCTCATTCCGCTGGCGTTGGTCGGCACCGTATGCGGTTGGCTGTACTTTGTCTCTGAGCACGCGAGCGAGGCACTGTCTCATGCAATAGGGGAGCGTCCTGTCGTCAAGGCCATGCTAGCCGGTCTGGCGCTCGCCATCTGTGGCACGGTTCTGCCCTACACCATGTTTGCCGGCGAGACCCAGGCCGACGTGCTCATGGAAACCTACCTGACCATTCCCGCTGGCGTGCTTATCGCGACCGGTCTTGTTAAGGCCATGCTGACGCCCGCCCTCATCAACCTTGGTTGGCGTGGCGGCCACTTCTTCCCGGTTATCTTCTCGGGTGTGAGCCTGGGCTACGGCCTTGCCATCCTCACCGGCGCCGATCCGGTCTTTTGCGTCGCCGTCTGCACGGCATCGACGATGGGCGCCGTCATGCGCCAACCCATTATGGTCGTGGGCCTGTTGCTCATGTGCTTCCCGCTCAAAGGCATCGTCTGCATGATCATCGCGGCCGTTATCGCTGCCGGTATTCCATTGCCCAAGCCGCTGCGCAAGTAGTACGGTGGCGCACGCCAGGGACATGCCGTTTGCCATGGATTTGCGGGGAGGGGCGGCGATCGCGCCCTTCGTGGATTGAGACTCGCGTGGCTACAGATCGCGTGCTCGATAAACCTTGATGCTGACAGCGCAGCTGATTACACATAGCGCGAGGGCAAGCGCGGCGATGCCTGCACACAGGCAGCCAAGAACGGCAGGATCGGGATTCGCTCCGGCAATCGACATGAGCCAGTTGCTGATGGGGCTGGAAGAGCTCAGCATTGCCATGGTACCGCAGCCCATCAGGGCAAACAGGCCGACGGAAAAGCGCAGCGCCTCCATGTGTCCAAATCGAAAGAACAGCGGCTGTGCCAAAAACACCATCATGAGGGAGATGAGCATCGATGCGGCGGAGGCTATTGTGATCTCAAAGACGGTCTGTCCCGTCGAGGGAATACCAGTGTGATCGAAGAACGGAAGGACGATGATGTTCAAAAGCACGGCGGCGCATGCCATGACGGCCGAGAAAGCAATAATGCACAGGTAGCGTGCGCAGATGATGTCTTTGCGCGAGAACGGCAGCGTTGCCCGATAGCGCTCCCAGCCGTTTTGGTTATCGTAGCCAGCCAGTGAGTTCATGATTATGATGGGCGACATGGCGCTGACCGCGCAGGCGCCGGCGCTCATACCGGAATCGCCGTCCGATGCGTTGGCAAGGGTTAGCACGACGAAGATGAACAGGCCGACGCCCGCAATGCTCGGGATGAGCGTGCGAGCGATGGCGAGCTCGGACATAAAGGCGCGTTTCATTTCGAAGCCCCTTTCAGCGTGAGGCGAAGATAGTCGTCAATGGTTGCCCGATCGCAGGGAATCTCGGGAAAGGCCTCGAGCGTTTCGCGACGGTTGGGCACGAGCACGTCCACGCTGTAGGCGTGGCGGGCGGCATGGGCACCTTCGACGCAAGCCATAAGCTCGGCGGCCTGCGCTTGGGTGCAGTGGGCGATGCCGGCTCGGTCGGTAATGTCCTCGCGCGGCAGGTCAAACACAATCGAGCCGTTATCAATGCAGATGACGCGGTCGGCGGCGCGATCGAGGTCGGACGTAATGTGGCTCGAGAGCAGCACGTTGTGCTGACCGTCGGCGACAAAAGCAAGCAGCTCATCGAGCAGTTCCTCGCGCGCCATGGGATCGAGGCCCGCGGTGGCTTCGTCCAAAAGGAGTAGCTTGGCATTATGGCTGAGTGCACAGGCAAGCTGCAGTTTCATGCCCATGCCGCGGGAGAGGTCCTTGACCTTTGTCTTGGGATCGAGGCCAAATCGGTCGATGAATCCGGCGAACGTTTTGCGGTCCCACGTGGGGTACGCCGGGCCTACGAGTGCCTCGATCTGGCCCACCTTGAGCGTGGAAGGGAAGGGACACGTGTCCAGCACGAGGCCGACACGGGCACGTAGACAACGCTGTGTCTCATCGGGCGCGTCGGCGCCACAGCGCTGCCCAAACAGGTGCACTTCGCCGGCATCGAGCTTTATAAGCCCGAGAGCAGCTCGAATCGTCGTTGTTTTGCCAGCACCGTTGGCACCAACAA
>URWS01000015.1 GCA_900551605.1 uncultured Collinsella sp.
CGAGATTCGCCTTAGTCTCGTGGGCTCGGAGATGTGTATAAGAGACAGAGGTAGTGCCACGCCGACTCCACCAGTGCCGTCCTGGCGAGCCGGTTGCCCGTCTTGGTTATCCCGCCGCGCCGCTCGGTCTCGCCGCTCGAGCGCTCCGACGGGACCAGCCCGCACCAGCTCGCGAAGGCCGGGGCCGTCCGGAACCTCGTGAAGGAACCCGCCTCGGCTGCGAGCCTGAAGGCCGTCAGGGTGTCGATTCCCTTGATGCAGGAGAGCGCCTCGACGGCCGGGCGCCACCGGTCGGTCCGGGCGAGGGCGAGCACCTTCTTCTCGAGCTGCCGGCGGTCCGACTCCGCGCACCTCGCGGCCGTGACGTAGTACTCGAGCACGTCGCGCTGGGGCCCCTCGAGCCTGATCCCGGATATCCACCTCCAGTGGGCGCGCGTCCAGGATCCCTTCCTCGTCCCGTCGGCGTTGCGCTCGTCCCAGACGTGGCCCAGCCTGATCAGGAACATGTTGAGGCGCTGCCTGGCGCGGCGGTACTCCACCGTGGCGTCGTCGAGGGCGCGGTCGAGGTCCCGGGCGGCCTCGACGGCCGCATCGGGCGGCGGGACCTCCACGATGTTGTGGGTGGCGAGCATGCGGGCGATGAACTCGGCGTCGCGCCGGTCGTTCTTGCGGCGCGCGTCCGCCGCCGGCCTCTGCATCTTGGAGACGGCGGCCACGGCGCAGTCGAGGCCGAGCGCGCGCAGCTCGCGCGCCATGTGGAAGCCGGTGGGGCCGCTCTCGTAGCAGGCCCTGGGCTCCTCGAACCCGAGGGCCCACTCCGCGATCTCGGCGGCGTCCGTCCCGAAGTCACGGTGCACCACCTCGCCGGTGAAGGGGTTGAACGCCGCGGCGGCGACCGAACGCGCGTGGACGTCCAGGCCGATGGAGGTAACATGGGGCATGGGAAGCCTCCTCCCCGCAGGTGCGGTAAGGGCTACCGCACGGGCCGATACTCAAAACCCATTGTGGCATCCCGAGCCCGCGGAAAGAAGCTGCGCCGCGGGGGAGGCGACCCAAATGGCTTTCTCATATCGTCTTTTTATGCTTCGAATGCTGCTTGAGTGCCTCGGAAAGTTCGATAAGCGCCGTGAAGAGCGAGACCAAAGCAACCAAGAGCTCTACGAGCTCTGATGGGCCCGGGATGACCTCTGATTCAAGTCACCGGGCCTAAATCTTTTTCAGGCATTTGAATAGAGCGGGCGATTCTCTTGGGGCCGTCTGCATGGCGTATGCCTGGCGCGCGTGGCATTGCGTCCCGCTTTTGTGTCCGCACGGGCGCCTATCCTTACGGCAATGTAGCCGCCTATGTAACGAGCGGCAGTTGACGGAGAAAGGCCCAACCGTGTCAGCTGAAAAGACGCCGTGTATCTCGGCTATCGATACGACGAACTTTGCGCGCCAGATTGTGCTGGACTTTGAGTTTGCGCCGGTGCCAAAGCAGCGTCAGCGCCGTGGACTGTGCAATGAGATTATCGAGGCCGGCGCCGTCAAGCTCGATTACCACGGCAACGTTATGGGCGAGTTCTCGCAGTTTGTACAGACGGAATTTACCGAAGGCGTTGCGTTCCCCGTCCGCGAGCTCACAGGGATATCGGCCGTGGGCACCGCGATGGCCGATCCGCTCTACATGGTGATCAAAAGGCTCAGCGATTGGATCGGGCGCTACTCCGCCCAGGTGGTCTGTTGGAGCGGGGCGGATCGTCGACAGCTTTTGATCGAGTGTCAAGCAAAGCACATCGATCTTTCCGCATTTCCTACGGACTGGGCCGACCTGCAGGCGTTTTACACCTCGATCATGGACATGAGCAGCCACGGGTGCGTCTCTTTGAGTGACGCAGCGACGTGGTTTGGCATCGAGTTCGACGAGTCGACGGGTCACGCCCACAGCGCCCTAGCCGATGCACGCGTGACCGCCAAGCTGCTCAAGCAGATGATGGACGGGGACTACCGCGTGAGCCCGCGCGCCCAGGAGGTCCGTCAACGGTGGGGGATGGGCGAGCGAGCTCAGACGCGCCTTTCCAGCAAGTGCTCCGAGCTGGGCGACCTGCTGCTAAAGCTGAAGGCGGAGGGGGTAGGCCTTTTGAGAACGCCATTCGGTTTGGCATGGCGGGGCTGTAAGCGCGAGCCCGCCTTGCTGTTTGAATCGAAGCGTCAACCAGTATGACGAGCTGTCTGGTCTGTCTGCCTACGCCCCCGCAATCCCGCGTGCCACGCTCAGCAGCTCGTACTCCCTCTGACTCCACTGGCGTAGCTCGGCTGCGTCGACGGCATCGCGACACAGATCCAGGAACACCTCGGCGCTCTCGCAGAAATACTTGCGGGCAAAGTCGACCGAGCCGTCCGCGATGCACGCGCCGTCGGCAAAGAGCTTCCAGCTAGATGGCTCACGCGAGTCGTCTCCGAACAGCTTAATCTGCAGCACATGCGGATTGCCAGCAGCACAGAGCTTTTCCTCGAGCTTCTGTACCGTAAAGCGCATCTGGTGGGAGAGGCTGCTCTTGATCATGGCCGAGGCGTAGCCATTTGGCTTATCCAGAAGATGCATGTGATTTGGTTTGACGATCAGGTTGTGGAAGTTACGCTCGCTGCGCACAGAGAAATTGTCCATACGGACTCCTTTCATCGATGTTGGCAGGGCCACCGTGCCTCTTGGCCGGTTGGCGTCGGAATCGTGGAGCCAACTCTCTACCCCGACTCTGGATAAAACACGCCCGCTCCTTGCGGGCACGATGGAGTCTATCAACGTGTACGGACAGAAATCAGGCACCGCTTGCGAAATGACGCGCGGGCGGCGCTTGATTTCGCCGACTGTCGCTAGGCTTAAATCAGAAAAAGTGTCGAAATCAGCCGTGTAAAAGTACGGAAAAGTGTCGAAATAGGCACCTTAAAACTTCGGAAAAGTGTAGCTGGATGACAAAACAGCACTTAGAAGCCGGTGCTGGATGCGGGATCCTGCGGCCGCCTTCAGCTCTCGCTACTCATCGTCCCCGTCGTTGGGGTCGCCCTTGAGGGTGTTGATGTCCAGATACTCGTTATCGTCCTCTTTTTGCTGGGTCTCCGACTCCGCTTGGGTGGGGCCGGAGAACAGCCGGAATCCCTCAAACGCAATGACGCCGAGCAGGGCAATGACAATGGCGATAAAGGCAACCTTGACTGCCTGCGGAAATTCCGAGAAACGCAGCGCCTTTTCCTCGGCGTAATAATCGGCGAAGCGCTCTTCGCCCGTGCTTTTGGTATACGCCGGCGCGGACGCGGCCTCCGGGTCATATTCCGGTGCAGGCGTGGCAGCGTACGGGTCGTTGAGATAATCGCTCGATGCGTTGCCATAATCCTCGGTCTCGATGCGATCGGTGCCTGCATAGCCATCGGAATAATCGGAATATGCCGCACCGCCCTCATAGTCCGCGGCGCTCGTGTTGGCGGCAAAAAGCGGATTAACCGGAACGTCGAGTGCCGGCATGCCGGTAGAGGTCTCGTCCAGATCGGCCGCTGCCCACGAGTCGTAGGCAACCTGATGGGCAGTGGGCTCATTGAGTCTTGTGATCGGAGACTTTCGTGCCGCAGGAACAGGTAGCTGCTGGGCGCTGTACATAACGGTGCTGTCGGTCGATTTGCCCTGCGCCGCCGCGGCAAGAAACGCCGCCGTCTCGGACGGGTCGCTTGCGGGGCGGGGAGCGGGCATGGTTGCCGGAGCAGGTGCGGGTATCGGTGCAGGCGCAGGTGCCGAAACAGGCACAGGCGCAGGTGCCTGCGCGGGTTTCGGCGCGAGCGGGGGATTCGGGCTTGACGGGCGAGTCCCGCCGCCCATGAGCTCGTCGGCGGTCCAGGGGCGATCGTCCATCACGTCGTCGAGGCTCAACGCAAACAGATCGTCTTCGTCTCCATCGAACATGTGGTGCACGTGTCCACCAATTGCCGGAGTCACTCCGCGACCGGTGCACGATGCCTTGCTCAACGCCATTCTGTTCCACCCTTTCGAAATGCTTATCTCATCGATTATATGGAACTTGCCTTGCAGCCGAGTCTCGGATTCGTGCATTCCAGAACTCGCGCCCAAAAGGGGAGGGGCGACTGGGCGAACTTCCTACTTGTCGCTGGCCGCAGCTTTGGCTTCGTTGAGGTAGCTATAGAAGCTGTATTTGGAGATGCCAAAGAACTCGCAGGCGCGTTCGCTCGACTTGGAAATGAGGAAGGCGCCGCGACGGTCGAGGTAGCCAATGGCGCGGATGCGCTCGTCCTTGGTCATGAGCGCCGCAGGCTTGCCCACAAACTGCTCGCACTCGCGCAGCAGGTCCTCGAGCAGGTCGCCGATGTTCTTGGTAATGGGCTCGGGCTCGGTGTAGCCCGTGCCGCCGGTGCCGGTAAAGGCATCGAGCGAGCGCTCAAAGGCCTTCATGAGCGTAATGTCAAAGTTGATGCCCAAAATGCCGACGGGCTTGCCCTCATCGTTGCGGATAAAAATTGTCGAGGACTTGAGCAGCTTGCCGTCGGTGGTTTTGGTGAGGTACGGCTCGCGGTCGCGTACGTCGGTGGCACCCTCGTGCATGGACTCAAACACAATGTGGCTGGGACCGTCGCCCAGCTTGCGCCCGCTTACGTGGCCGTTTTCGATCACCACGATAGAGTGGTCAACGTCCTCGGTCTCCAGGTCGTGGACGACAACTTCGCAGTTGGGGCCAAACTGGAGCGCCAAACCGTGTGCGAGGCGCTTGTAAAACTCAATCTGTGCGGGGGTCATGGGTGCCTTCCTAAAAATTAGTTTGGGCACACTTTGCCATAAACCCCACTTGTTCGCAAATAGCGAAGGTGTCGCTGCGTTATGTGACCGTTCGGCGGCGAAAAGGTACCGATTACGGCAACAAACAATTTGTTAGATTTTCCAATCAAAAAGTGTGATAGAACAGTGCTAACAAACTTTTTGTTTGGCATCCACATAAAAGTTCAGCCGCATGAATGGGATCGGGCTGAAACGCGTATGCGGGGGCCGGCAAGAGAGGACTTAAGGAGTTCACCGTATGGCCGATAAGATCCAGTGGGCGAGCAACACGATGCCCAAGAGCGATGACAAGCACTTGGGAATCATGAGCCTCGACCACGTGAAGAAGGCCCGTGCCTTCCACCAGTCGTTCCCCCAGTACACCGTCACTCCGCTTGCCCGCCTGGACGGCCAGGCCGCGCGCCTGGGCCTGTCCAACCTGTGCGTTAAGGACGAGAGCTATCGCTTTGGCCTCAACGCCTTTAAGGTTCTGGGCGGCTCGTTTGCCATGGCCAACTACATTGCCGACGAGACCGGCAAGGACGTTGCCGACTGCACCTTCGATTACCTGACCTCCGATCAGCTGGCCGAGGACTTTGGTCAGGCTACCTTCTTTACCGCCACCGACGGCAACCATGGCCGCGGCGTGGCATGGGCTGCCAACAAGCTGGGCCAGAAGGCCGTCGTGCACATGCCCAAGGGCTCCACCAAGCCCCGCTTCGATAACATCGCCGCCGAGGGCGCCACGGTGACCATCGAAGAGGTCAACTACGACGAGTGCGTGCGCATGGCCGCCGCCGAGGCCGACGCCTGCGAGCGCGGCGTCATTGTTCAGGACACCGCCTGGGAAGGCTACGAGAAGATCCCGTCCTGGATCATGGAGGGCTACGGCACCATGGCTTCCGAGGCTGCCGAGCAGCTGCGCGAGATGGCCATCAACCGCCCGACGCACGTCTTTGTCCAGGCTGGCGTGGGTTCGCTCGCCGGCGCCGTGGTGGGCTACTTCACCAACCTGTATCCCGATAACCCGCCCACCTTTGTCGTGGTCGAGTGCGCTCCTGCCGCCTGCCTGTACAAGGGTGCTGCCGCCGGCGACGGCGATCCGCGCATCGTGGACGGCGACATGCCCTCCATCATGGCCGGTCTGTGCTGCGGCGAGCCCAACATCCTGGGCTGGGATATCCTGCGCAACCACACCACCGCCTTCGTCTCCTGCCCCGACTGGGTCACGGCTCGCGGCATGCGTACCCTGGGCGCTCCCGAGAAGGGCGATCCACGCGTCATCTCCGGCGAGTCCGGCGCTGTGACCACCGGCCTGGTCGAGACCCTCATGCTCGATCCCGAGTACGCCGAGCTCAAGGAGCTCATCGGCCTGGACAAGACGAGCTCCGTGCTCTGCTTCTCCACCGAGGGCGACACCGATCCGGATCAGTACCGTCGCATCGTCTGGGAGGGCGAGTACCCGACTTGCTAGCAGACTGACCTGTCCGGAGGCAGCCGGAGGACTTTACTCCCTGCTCGGACAGTCCTGCTCGCACGGAGAGCACATTAAGTGCTCTCCGGCTCGTGCGGAACTCGCGACGGAGCAAAGTCCTCCGTCCGCCTCCTATGGTTACTTGCTTGCCGGGTGCTCAACCTCACGCTGCTTGGTACAAGTGATCTATCTGAAATATCTACCTGTAGGTAAACCCTTGTAGAAAGGTTGACTGTTATGGCTAAAGAACTCGATTTCGACGCTATCAAGGCTGCTGCTGAGTCTCATCGTGCTGATATGACTCGCTTCCTGCGCGCCATGATCTCTCACCCCTCTGAGTCCTGCGAGGAGGGCGAGGTTGTCGCCTGCATTAAGGCCGAGATGGAGAGCCTCGGCTATGACGAGGTCAAGGTCGACGGCCTGGGCAACGTTATGGGCTTTATGGGCGAGGGCGACAAGATCATCGCCATCGACTCCCATATCGACACCGTCGGCATCGGCAACATCGAGAACTGGGACGCCGATCCCTATGAGGGCTACGAGACCGACGAGATCATCTACGGCCGCGGCGGCTCCGACCAGGAGGGCGGCATGGCTTCTGCTACCTACGCTGCCAAGATGATGAAGGACATGGGCCTCATCCCCGAGGGCTACAAGATCATGGTCGTCGGCACCGTCCAGGAAGAGGACTGCGACGGCATGTGCTGGCAGTACATCTACAACAAGGACGGCATTAAGCCCGAGTTCGTCATTTCCACCGAGCCCACCGACGGCGGCATCTACCGCGGTCACCGCGGCCGCATGGAGATCCGCGTCGACGTTCACGGCACCTCCTGCCACGGCTCCGCTCCCGACCGCGGCGACAACGCCATTTACAAGATGGCCGACATCATCGCCGACGTCCGCGCCCTCAACAACAACGGCTGCGACGAGTCGACCGACATCAAGGGTCTCGTCAAGATGCTCGACCCCAAGTACAACCCCGAGCACTTCGAGGATGCCCGCTTCCTGGGCCGCGGCACCTGCACCGTCAGCCAGATCTTCTACACCAGCCCCAGCCGTTGCGCTGTCGCTGACTCCTGCGCCATCTCCATCGACCGTCGTATGACCGCCGGTGAGACCTGGGAGTCCTGCCTGGACGAGATCCGCAACCTGCCGGCCGCCAAGAAGTACGGCGACGACGTGAAGGTCTCCATGTACATGTACGACCGTCCGTCCTGGACCGGCGAGGTCTACGAGACCGAGGCTTACTTCCCCACGTGGATCAACAAGGAGACCGCTCCGCACGTCAAGGCCCTCGTCGACGCCCACAAGGCCATGTTTGGTGACGAGCGCATCGGCTGCGAGCCCAGCATGGACAAGCGCACCGGTCGCCCGCTGTGCGACAAGTGGACCTTCTCCACGAACTGCGTTTCCATCCAGGGCCGCTACGGCATCCCCTGCGTGGGCTTTGGCCCGGGTGCCGAGTCTCAGGCTCATGCTCCCAACGAGGTCACCTACAAGGACGACCTGGTCACCGCTGCCGCCATGTATGTGGCTGCCCTGAACCTCTACGATCCGAGCCAGGCCGATGGCGACGCCACCGTGTTCCGCGCCGGTCTGACCAACAACAAGATCGATTAGTCCCATTCCTCGATCTTGTTGAGCCGGGGACAGCTCGTGTCCCCGGCACCCCCTGTTGACTTGGGGCCCGCGGTCGTTATCTCCCATGCTTCCTCGACGGTAGCGGGTCCTCGTCATAGTGCTCTGCATGTTCTAGCCACACGCGCATGCCGGAGCACATCTACTCATTGCAATCGTTTCATCTTTGGAAAGGATATTTACATGGACGCCAAGTTTACCGAGCTCGTCGAGCAGCTGAACGGCCTCGATTTTAAGGGCATGTACGGCAGCGACTTCCTGCACACCTGGGATAAGACCACCGATGAGCTCAAGGCGCTCTACATCGTCGCCGACGTCCTGCGCGAGCTGCGCGAGAACAACGTTTCGTCCAAGATCTTCGATTCGGGTCTGGCCGTCTCCCTGTTCCGTGACAACTCCACCCGTACGCGCTTCTCCTTCTCTAAGGCAGCCAACCTGCTCGGCCTTGAGCTGCAGGACCTGGACGAGAAGAAGTCCCAGATCGCCCACGGCGAGACCGTCCGCGAGACCGCTACCATGATCTCCTTCATGGCCGACGTCATCGGCATCCGCGACGACATGTACATCGGCAAGGGCGACGCCTACATGGCCGAGGTCTCCGAGTCTGTCCAGCAGGCCTACGAGGACGGCGTTCTGGATCACCGCCCCACGCTCATCTCCCTGCAGTCCGATTCCGACCACCCCACGCAGTCCTCTGCCGACATGCTCTACCTCATCAACGAGTTTGGCGGCCTTGAGAACCTCAAGGGCAAGAAGGTTGCCGTCACCTGGGCCTATTCGCCCTCTTACGGCAAGCCGCTGTCCTGCCCGCAGTCGCTGATCAGCCTGCTGCCCCGCTTTGGCATGGACGTCACCCTGGCCCACCCCGAGGGCTATGACCTCATGCCCGAGGTCGTCGAGCGCGCCAAGGGCTATGCCGCCGAGTCCGGCACTACCTTTAAGCAGGTCAACACCATGGCCGAGGCCTTCGAGGGCGCCGACATCGTGATCCCCAAGAGCTGGGCTCCGTTTGCCGCCATGGAGAAGCGTACCAACCTGTACGCCGAGGGCGACGACGCCGGCATCGCAGCGCTCGAGAAGGAACTGCTCGCCCAGAACGCCACCCATCAGGACTGGTGCTCCACGACCGAACTCATGGAGAAGACCGCCAACGGCCAGGACACCATCTTTATGCACCCGCTGCCCGCCGACATCTCCGGTGTCTCCTGCGAGCACGGCGAGGTTAACGCCGACGTCTTCGACATGCACCGCGTGGGCATGTACAAGGAGGCCAGCTACAAGCCGTACGCCATCGCTGCCATGATGTTCCTGCAGAAGGTTGCCGATCCCGCCGCTACCCTCAAGGCCCTCGACGAGCGTAACACCGCCCGTTGGCTCCAGGCCTAAAGCCGGGCTGAGGTAAGCCATGTAAAGGGGGCGCTCTGCCAACCGGCGGGGTGCCCCCTTTTTGCATCGTGGGCGTGCGGGATAAGCGCTTTCGATGTGGATGCCCGCGGCGCGAGTTATGGGTACGATGGTTTCAGGGGAGGTATCACCATGAAACTTGGATGCGTCATTATGGCTTCGGGCGAGGGCAAGCGGTTTGGCTCTAACAAGATGCTTGCCGATATCTATGGCGAGCCGCTGATTGCCCGGACCATCGATTCGGTTCCCCGGGGCTTTGACGTCGTGGTTTCGACGCGTTGGCCCGAGGTCGCTCAGATTTGCGAGGACAAGCATTGCCCGTGCGTGCTGCACGACGGCGAGCTGCGCAGCGAAAGCGTCCGTGCGGGCCTTTCATGGGGAGTCGAACGCAACTGGAAAGGTTGCCTCTTTTTGCCGGGCGACCAGCCGCTCGTGAGTTCGGGTTCATTTGAGGCTATGGTTCGTGCGTTTGACGAGTGTGGCCGCAAACATCCGGTGCGTCTTGCGTGCAACGGTGAGCCTTCGAGCCCGGTGCTCTTTCCGGCGGAACTGCTCGATGCACTTATGTGTCTTGAGGGCAAGGACGGCGGCGGTTCGATCCTCAAGGACCGTACCGACGTGGTGCTGGTCGAGGCGCGTGCCTACGAGCTGTGGGACGTCGATACCGCCAAGGGACAGCAACGCATAACGGAGCATATCGCCGCCTGCTCGTATTTTGATCGCGTGGCCAACTGCATCAATCAATAAGGAGCAATTATGATCATCATCAAAAACGGCGCGCTCGTGACGCCCCAGGGGCTTCGCCGCGCCGATCTTGCCATGGAGGGCGATAAGATTGTGCGGATTGCCGCGGCAATCGAGCCGGGCGAGGGCGATACCGTCCAGGACGCCACCGACTGTTGGGTGTTCCCCGGCTTTATCGACGGCCACACGCACATGCAGTGCTGGACTGGCATGGATTGGACGGCCGATAGCTTTGAGACCGGTACGCGTGCGGCTGCCTGCGGCGGTACGACGACCATCGTGGACTACGCGACGGCCGATCGCGGCGTGACCATGCCCGATGCCTTGGCCGAGTGGCATCGCCGCGCCGACGGAACCTGCACGGCCAACTACGCGTTTCATATGGCACTCGCCGAGTGGAATGAGCGCAACCGCGCCGATCTTTCGGCCATGCGCGAGGCGGGCGTGTCGTCGTTTAAGACCTACTTTGCCTACGACCATCTGCGCTTGAACGATGCCGAGACGCTCGAGGTGCTGGAGGAGCTCAAGCGTATTGGCGGCATACTGTGCGTGCATTGCGAGAACGGTACGCTGGTGAATGAGCTGCAGAAGCGCGTGTTTGAGCAGGGCATCCACGGGCCCGAGGGCCATGCGCTCAGCCGTCCGGATGTGTGCGAGGCCGAGGCCGTGAGCCGTCTGTTGTATCTGGCGCACCTGGCCGGCGACGCACCGGTCAACGTGGTGCACCTTTCGACCAAGCTTGGTCTTGAGGCCATCCGTGCCGCCAAGGCGCGCGGGCAGAAGAATATCTATGTCGAAACCTGCCCCCAGTATCTGATGCTCGACGACACCTGCTATCTGGAGCAGGGCGAGGACGGCTTTGCGGGCGCCAAGTACGTGATGAGCCCGCCACTGCGCCATGCCGGCGACCGTGCCGCGCTGCGCGAGGCGCTTGTGGCCGGCGAGATCGATACTATTGCGACCGATCATTGCAGCTTTAACCTGCACGGGCAAAAGGACCGCGGACGCGATGATTTCCGCGCGATTCCCAACGGCGGGCCCGGCGTGGAGCATCGTCCCGTCGCGATTGCCACGAGCTTTGAGGGCCAGCTGGGACCCGAGGATCTGTGCCGCTTGATGAGCGAGAACCCGGCGCGCGTCTTTGGCATGTATCCGCGCAAGGGCTGTCTTGCCGAGGGCGCCGATGCCGACGTGTGCGTGTGGGATCCCAAGGCGCGCTGGACGATCAGTGCCGCGACGCAGCATCAGGCCGTGGACTACACGCCGCTCGAGGGTTTTGAGGCGCATGGCCGCGCCAAGGCCGTGTTTGTGAACGGCGTGCTGGCGGCACGCGACGGCGAGCCCACCGGAGCCCAGCCCGGTCGCTACGTGCCCCGCTAGCAGCAAAGATGCCGTGTCCCCTCCTCAGTTGCGGTGAAATACGGACTGTTTGCGGCCGTCGGGCGGCCAAACAGTCCGTATTTCACCGCAACTGACGAGATGGGGCCGGCTACTTGAGGCTGCTGGCGATGAGGGGGCGGCCGAGGGCTGCCTCGAAGCGGTCGGCCATCGTGGCTGTCTCTTATACACATCTCCGAGCCCACGAGACTAAG
>URWS01000016.1 GCA_900551605.1 uncultured Collinsella sp.
CTACACTTATGCGATCGTCGGCAGCGTCAGATGTGTATAAGAGACAGTTGCAGGGATACTGAAATCACGACAAACAGCGTGTGAAAGGATCGATGTATGGCTTTCCGTAAAGACTTCCTGTGGGGCGGCGCGACGGCTGCCAACCAGTGCGAGGGTGCCTACGACGTGGACGGTCGCGGCTTGGCTAACGTGGACGTGGCGCCGCACGGCGCTGAGCGCTACGCGGTGGTCTCCGGCCAGCGTAAGATGCTCGACTTCGAGGATGGCTACTACTATCCCGCGCAGACCGGCATCGATTTCTACCATCACTACAAGGAGGACATCGCCCTCTTCGCCGAGATGGGCTTTAAGACCTTCCGCATGAGCCTGGCATGGACCCGCATCTTCCCCAACGGTGACGAGGCTGAGCCCAACGAGGCCGGCCTGGCTTTCTATGAAGATGTGTTCCGCGAGTGCCAAAAGTACGGCATCGAGCCGCTCGTGACCATCACGCACTTCGACTGCCCGATTCACCTCATCAAGGAATACGGCGGCTGGCGCAACCGCAAGCTCATCGACTTCTACAAGAACCTTGCGACTACGATCTTCACCCGCTACAAGGGCCTGGTGAAGTATTGGCTCACCTTTAACGAGATCAACATGATCCTGCACCTGCCGTTTATGGGTGCCGGCCTGGTTTTTGAGGAGGGCGAGAACAGGGAGGCCGTCGAGTATCTGGCCGCCCACAACGAGCTCGTCGCCAGCGCGTGGGCAACCAAGATCGCCCATGAGATCGACCCCGAGGTCAAGATCGGCTGCATGCTCGCCGCCGGCACCTACTATCCTTACAGCTGCCGCCCGGGCGATGTGCGCCAGGCGCAGCTCGACAACCAGAACAATTACTTCTTCGTTGATGTCCAGAGTCGTGGCTACTACCCGGCCTATGCCGTCAAGAAGCTCGAGCGTCTGGGCATCGATGTGGGCATGACCGACGAGGACCGCGAGATCCTGGCCGACAACACCGTCGACTTCATCAGCTTTAGCTACTACTCCACCCGTTGCTCGGCCGGTGTTGACAACCCCGAGGTCGAGAAGACCCAGGGCAACGCCTTCGCTGGTGCCAAGAATCCGTATCTGCAGCAGAGCCAGTGGGGCTGGGCCATCGATCCGCTGGGCTTCCGCATCACCCTCAACGACCTGTACGACCGCTATCAGAAGCCGCTGTTCGTGGTCGAGAACGGTCTGGGCGCCAAGGACGTTGTCGAGGAGGACGGCTCCATCAACGACGACTACCGTATCGATTACCTGCGCCAGCACATCCAGGCCATGCGCGACGCGGTGACCGAGGACGGCATTGACCTGCTGGGCTACACCACCTGGGGTCCGATTGACCTGGTCAGCGCCGGTACGGGCGAGATGTCCAAGCGCTACGGCTTTATTTACGTGGACCGCGACGATGCCGGTAACGGCACCCTCAAGCGCTCCAAGAAGAAGAGCTTCGACTGGTACAAGCGCGTCATCGCTTCGAATGGCGAGGACCTGTCCTAAGGGCACCGAGCCGCCAACCTCATAGTCTCCTAACCAAGGCGCCCGGCGAGCAGTTTGTGCTCGCCGGGCGTTTTGCCGTCTGCGGATTTTGGGACATGCGGCCCGCTTTTTTGGCCCATCTGTCGGTACACTAAAAGCACTATGGGTACCCGCGAGCGACATATCGGCCACGCGGCCGCCCGATCCGCACCCGTGGCGGATCCTAGGGGCGGCACGCTCTTCGCCATGCCGCGATTCCTTGTTGGCATAACGCATCGTGTATACCGCCACCGCGTCTTCGCTATCGCCGGCGCCATCGCTGCGCTGTTCCTTATACTATTGGCTACCTTGCCGGCGCTGTTCGCCTCCGACCCCAAGCTTTCCAACACCGCACCCGTCTATAGCGAGGTGTCCGAAGAGGTCGTGGATGCGCTCGTTCACTCGAGCTCGATTCCGCTGCTTGTCGCTGCAATCGCTTTTTCAATCTGGGGCGTGCTGGTTTACCTACGCTGTTTGGACTATGTGTTGCGTCGGCGCCTTGTGGCCATCGCCACCATCTGCGCCCTATGGATGATCGAGGTCATCCTCAAGTACAAGTCGTTCACACCGTATTATGCCACCGTGCTGTGGTACCTGTACTACGTGCCTATGACGCTCGTTCCGCTGCTCTATCAGCTGTGCGGTCTGCGCCTTGCGGGGTTGGAACAGCACCGTGCGGGCCGCCGCTACCGCAGCATCCTGTGGATTGTGGCCATCCTACTTATCGGTTTTGTGCTCACCAACGATTTCCACCGGCAGGTATTCCACTTTGACCGCGCAAGCGACACCTGGAGCAACGACTACACGTACGGCTGGGGCTATTTCGCCGTCTTAGTGTGGACGGCCTTTAACTTTGTCGCCTTCTTCATTTTGGTGGGTCGGTCCTCGTCCTATCGTATCCAGCGCTTTTCGGGCACGGCGGCACTCGTGCTGCTGGGCGGCGCGTTCTTTGCCATCTCATACGCCCTGCGCATGCCTTGGGCGTGGAAACTCAACTTTTCGCTCGTCTACTGCGTGCTGTGCGTGGTGACGATGGAGATCTGCCTCGATTGTGGCGTCATCCCGTCGTATCACGATATCGCCGGCATCTTCGACACCTTGCCGCTCGACCTCAAAGTTCTAACGCGCGACCTGCGGGAAGTCTATGCCACGCCGGTGTCAAAGCCAACGCCAGAGGGCGTACGCGAGGAGCTGCGGGCCCAGGAGCATGGGCATGCCCACGCCTTTGCCGTGGCGCCTGATCCCGATGTGATGTATCGCGCCTTTCCGCTGTTGGGCGGATCGGCCCTGCTTGCCCAGGACGTGTCGGAACTCAACGAGCTCAACCGCGAGCTGGCGCATCGTCGCATGGAGCTGCAGCGCCAAAACGAACTGCTCACGGCCGACTACGACCTTAAGACGCATCTGGCAGACCAAGAGGCCGAGGCCTTGCTGGTCCAAGACGTGGACCAGGCGCTTGCCCGCGCGCTCGAAGAGATGTACGACCTGCTGAGCTCGCTGCCGCCGTTGACCGACGAGGCGTCTTCGCACGAGCGTTACCGCATGCTGCAGTGCGCCAAGATGCTCGTTGCCTATTGCAAGCGCAAGGGTTCTCTCACCTTGGCGCAACACGGGGAGAGCGGTTTTGACCGCGACCGCATCCAGCTGATCGCCAACGAGCTGGCAAGTGACCTGCGCACCATCGATGTCGACTGCGCCTCGATTATCGCCATACGACGCCCGATGCACGCCAGCACAGTAAGCGCGCTGTATGACTGCGTGTACGATTTTGCGTTCTTCGCCTACACCACCGACCATCCGGCGCTCATGTATCACCTGAGCGACCATGACCGGTGCAGCGTGGAGCTGCGTGCCACGCTCTTTTCCGATGACGAGGAAGACTTGTCGCAGACGCCGGCCGCGCGCGAACTCGAGAGCGCGCTGCAGGGGCGCAACGTGGCGTATCGCCTTGAAGGCGAGCCCGGCCAGTTGCGCATGATTGTCTTGATGCCGCGGGCGGGTGAGTGACGATGCAGATTCCACTTATCCTTCCCCAGGTCGTCGCGCTTGACGTCGTCTTTGCCCTGGCGGCGTGCCTGCAGACCATTCACGTTCCGCTCATCGCATCGCGTCGTTCGTCCTACAACCGCAAGGTGATTTGTGCTTACGAGTCGAGCCTGGTCATCCATCTGATTATCTCGGCTGTCGTCCTGTTCGCGCTGTCTGGCTCGTATTTGGTGGCGCCGCCTCACGTCGCCGCCGAGGCGGCGGGCGGACTGCTATGGCTCAACGCCGCGATCTTTTTCTACGGCGTGGTGCTTATGGTGCACTATCGTCGTCCCGTCATGTTGGCCGAGCTGCTGCTCGTTGCCGCTGTGACGCCGCCGGTGGTCTATGCCATGGGGCCGGTGTGGACCGCGGTCCTTATCGCAGACGGGGCGTTCTTCCTGTTCCGTTCCGTTGCGACGCTCTTGATGGACGTTCGCAACCGCCAGGAGGATATCACCGCGTTCTCGACGATCGAAACCATCAACGTGATTCCCGTGGGGATCCTGTATCTGGACCCGAAGGGTCGCCCGCTGCTCATGAACCGCTGCATGCGCAAAAACCTCATAGAGCTTCATATGCCCACCGATCTGGGCGACATGAGCAGTACGTGGAACGACCTTCGCAAGCTCAGCATGCAAATGCCCGAAAGCAGTAGGGACCGTGTGCGGATTAACTTGGACCGCTTTGGTGAGGCTCGTGCGGTGATCGAGATTTCTCCCGCCGAGATTCGCCTATTTGTGCACGACGACGTTATGGTTTCGGGCCGCCTCTTTGAGCGCATTATCGGCCTGGACGTGACGGAGTATGCGCATGCCCACGACCGCCTGGCACAAGCCAACCACCTGCTTGAGCTTGCGGGCCAGGAACTCCAGGCGCAGATCGAAGAGGTTAAAAAAGTTGCCGACAATGCGGCATACCTGCGTATGCGTGCCCGCGTGCACGACGTGATTGGGCAGCGCCTGTCCATTCTCCATCGCTATCTGGAAGAGGGGCGCCTGGACGACGAATCGCTCGAGCAAATTGACCCGTTGCTGCGCTCGATTGCCGCCGACCTGCGTAGCGGTGGCGCCAGCGAGCCGGCAGAGCAGCTGGGTGATATCGTCCACGCTTTTGGCTTGGTGAGCGTGCAGATTGATGTTGAGGGATCGCTCCCCGACGACGCGCGCGTCGCCGGGGCCTTTCTGCAGATTATCCGCGAGGCCTCGACCAACGCCACCAAGCATGCACAGGCGCACCAGGTCCATGTGCGCCTGTGGCAGGAGGGGCGGGACGGTGATGCCGTCGCGCGCATGACGATTTCCAACGATGGATCCCCTGCCCCCGTATCGTATCGCGAGGGAACGGGTATCCCAGGTATGAGGCATGTCGCACAAGATCTGGGCGGCAGCCTGGAGGTCCACACCGCCCCGCCCTTTACGCTTGCGGTATCCATACCGCTGAGCCCCGACGCCACGGTCCAAAGGAGAAGCTCATGATCCGCGTCCTTATCGTCGAAGACCAGGCCATCCTGCGCGAGAGCTTGGCTCGCTCCGTTGGCGACCAGCCCGATATGACCGTTGTCGCCGCGATCGCCGATGCATCCGAGGCCCTCGACGCTGCGCTTAAGGAGCGCCCAGACATGATACTGATGGACGTGTGCACCGAGCATGACTCCAACGGCATCGTGGCGGCGGCACGCATTAAAGAGGAGCTGCCCGAATGTCGCGTCATCATCATGACCGGCATGCCCGAGATCACCTTTGTCGACCAGGCGCGCGAGGCCGGCGTCGATAGCTTTGTGTACAAGAACGTCGGCATCGATGAGCTCTTTGCCGTGATGCGCTCCACGCTGGCGGGTTACTGCACGTTTCCCAAGCCGCCCGAGAGCATCTTTTCGGGCACGGCGGCCCTCGACGATATCGAGCTGTCGATCTTGCGTCTTGCCTGCGAAGGCAAGAGCCGTCGCGAGATCGCGGCCGAGCTGTTTATGAGCGAAGGCACCATCAAGCGCCGCATCTCCGAGATCCTGAGCAAGACCGGCTACGACAACATCATGCGTCTGGCCGTGCATGCGGTGACCGAGGGTAGCATCGTTCCCAATATGGAGCGTCCCTAGTCGGCGCACTCGCCCGTACATCGACGCTAAAAACTAGGCCGCCCGCCGTTTCGCATTCGAAAACGGCGGGCGGCCTGTTTGTGCGGGCGGTATTGTTGGCGCAAGGCGACGGGGCCGCAGGATGATTTCCTGCGGCCCCGTCTGGCATGTGCGCGGATCTGTCCGCCAATCCGCGGCTGTCTATGTCTGCCGTTATGCGATGGTTGCGCTGTAGGAGGCGACGTCCTCGTAGGAATCGGTCAGATAGGCGTCGATGCCGATGGTCGTGTTGACCAGGTCGTCGAGGCTATCGAGCTCGCCGCTCGAGAACGTGAATTCCTCGGTGGCGTTGGTGCCGGGCATCAGGTGAGCCGAGAACCAGGGTTCCTTCATGGTGCCGTTGACGTTGGTCTTACCGCTGGGGGCGTAGAAGGTCAGGTCCTTGTCGCTCTTGTTGGTGATGTTGACGACAAAGCCGATGTCGCCCCAGTCGTCCTTGAACTTCTCGGTGATGGTGATGGTGCACAGATCGTCATCGGCGACGGTGACGGCGGGGGAGATTTCGACGCGCTGGACGTCGTCGTCTTCGACGGCCTCATCGATCTCCTCTTCCTTTTCGGCCGCCTCGCGATCCTTCTTCACCGTGCCGGACAGATCCTTGTCGGACTTGGTGAAGACAAGATTGCCGTCATCCTCTTCGAGGATGAGTTTGCCGTCCTTGAGCTTCATGTCGTGCGACTCGTCTTCGGCGGTGATCGTTACGGTGGTGGCGTCCTTTGCCTCCCATTTAAGGTCGACAACCTCAAGGAACAGATCGAGGGCGCCTGTACCGTCCTCGTCGAGAATCAGGACGCAGTGGACACCCCAATCCTCGAGCATCTTCATGTACTCATCGGTCAGCTCTTCGCCATCCACGGTTCCACCCGAGAGTTCCCAGCTGCCGACGAAGTCGGCCTTGGGGTCTTTGGCGCCGCCGCTGCAGCCCGTCAGGGCAAAGGCGAGCGCCAGGACGCATGTCAGGAATGCGAGTACGGACTTTTTGAACGTTGTCTTCATGGTGTCCTCCTTAATCGAACGAAACCCATAGAAGCAGGAGCGGGGGCGGCGGATCCCCCGCCAATTACCAGATAGAGGGGCTAGGGCCTGGGCGTTCCGCAGTTGCTGCAGAACTTGCCGCCGTTTTCGCTACCGCAGTTGGGGCAGAACCACTTGGCCGGTGCCGGGGCGGGCGCGGGGCTGCCGCACTCCGGGCAGAACTTGCCGGTGTTGGTGGCGCCGCAGCTGCAGGTCCACGTGCCGGCCGCAGGCACGGCGGCGGGAGCCGGTGCCGGGGCGGGAGCAGGTGCCGGTTGCGGGGCGGCCTGCTGCTGCGCCTGGCTGGCAGCGAACAGCTGGCTGGCGTTCATGCCGCCCATGCCGCCTGCCATACCCATGCCCATAAAGCCGGTCATCGCGCCGTTGGGGTTGGCCGCCGCGGCACGCATCGCGTCGCTCTGGGCACTGGCGATGTTGGCGGCTGCCATGGTGGGATCGCGCATGACGGCGGCCTTCTGCAGGTCCTTGATCATCTGCTCGTCTTCTTGCGAGGCGGCGATGGAGTTTACGCCAAAGCTCACGATCTCGACGCCACGCAGGTCGCGCCAGTCGGCGGAGAGGACCTCGTTGAGCGCGCGGGCGAGCTCGGTGGTGTGACCGGGGATGGCGCTGTAGCGGATGCCCATCTCCGAGATCTTGGCAAAGGCGGGCTGCAGGGCGGTGAGCAGCTCGGACTTAAGCTGGCTGTCGATCTTGTCGCGCGTGTAGCTATCGGTCACGTTGCCGCATACATTGGTGTAGAACAGCAGCGGGTTGGTGATGCGGTACGAATACTCGCCGTTGCAGCGCACGGAGATGTCGACGTCCAGGCCAATGTTGTTGTCGACCACGCGGAAGGGCACGGGCGAGGCGGTGCCGTACTTATTGCCGATAATCTCCTTGGTGTTAATGAAGTAGACGCGCTGGTCCTTGCCCGCGTCGCCGCCGAAGGTAAAGCGGCTGCCGATATTGGCGAAGGTCTCCTTGATGGAGTCGCCCAGGTTGCCGCTAAAGACGCTCGGCTCGCTGCCGGTATCGAAGACGAACTCGCCGGGTTCCAGCGCGACCTCGATGATCTTGCCGTTTTGCACCACGAGCATGCCCTGGCCGTCGTTGACGGCGATGACGGAGCCGTTGGAGATGACGTTGTCCTCGCCATGCGTGTTGGAGCTGCGGCCGCCGGTGCGCTTAACGCCCTTGCAGGCCAAGACGTCAGCAGGCATCGATTCGCAATAGATAAATTCCTTCCACTGGTCGGCCATGACGCCGCCGGCAGCTCCCAATCCAGCTTTCAAGAGTCCCATGGTGATCTTCCTTTCTCGTCAAAGTCCGGGTGGTGTTGATCGGGTTACTTAGTCGTCCTTGTCGTCCTTCATGACAACGGTGGTCTCGGTGTGGCTGAAGGTGTCGTGCTTCTCGACCAAGTCGAGCTCGCCGCAGTACTCGTCGGCGTGAGTCGCCTCGTTGGCCGTCTTGAGCTGGCCTACCAGCAGCACGTCTCCGATGATCACGATGATCAGCGGCGCAACGATGTTGATGAGGATGCCCTCGACATCGAAGGTGAGGTAGCCCGGATCGAAGGCGTATCCGCCCATAAAGAGAATTCGGGAGAGAACAAATCCGATCACAAAGAACAGCACCGAGGCGATAGCGAGCTTGGGCTTGGAGCAGGGAAGCTCGCCGACCATACGGCCGGTTTGGCCGTTCATGGCAAACAGGTAGCTCTTGCCGTTCCACGAGGTGGAAAGCATCCACACGGGGAACAGGGCGTAGTTGCTGTCCTTCCAGGTGTAGTCGAGCTGCTTGCTTTCGACCGTGGCGTCGTCGTACTCGTCGATGACGGTCTCGCGCAGGGCTGAGATCGTGCTCTCCTCCATACGACGCTCGGCGCGCGCCTTGCAGGTCTCGCAATCCTCGTCATAGCGGTTGGCGATGTAGCCGGGCATATAGGCGACCGAGAACGGGCGCAGCGCGTCGTAGTCAAACGGCTCGATGGCGTCCATATGGCCGTCGGGCATCTTGGACGATCCGTCGACGGGTACGCGCTCAAACGAGATATTGCCCTTACGGTAGGCGTCGTAGTGGTCGGTGGTCGTGACGGTGCGGTCGGATTCCTCGGTTACAGTCTCGTTGGTTGCGTCAAAGTACACTTCGCCGTCCACGCGGGCGCCGTAGAGCCAAAACGGCACGTAGACGCCTTGGACTTCGTCGATGTGGTTGCCGGTGACAAAGCTCTTGGGCAGCAGGATCTTGCCCTTGTAGTGCTCCTTGAGTGCGGCCGTGACGTCGTCGCGCCCGAGCTTAAACGGAATCACCAGGTCGGGCGAGAAGTCGCCAGAGAGCTGGCCGGGCGCCACGGCGGAGTTGCCGCAGTACGGGCAGGTGGTGACGGCGACGGTGCCGTCGGACACGAGCTCGGCGCCACACGACGAGCAGATATAGCCGGCGTTTTGGGCCAGTTCCTGCACCGCATCGTCGGATGCGGGCTTGGATGTTGCGGCCGCCGCATCGGCTTTGGCATCTGCCTTGTCCTGGCGCTCGCGATAGAGAGCCTCGACCTCTTCGACTTCAAAGCGCGAGTCGCAGTAGTCACAGACGAGCTTTTGCTCGGCGCTGGCAAAATGCAGCGGGCCGCCACACGCGGGGCACTGATAGTTAACGCTTTCGAAGGCCATGATCGGTCCTTTCCGTGCCGAGGGCTATGCGCCGATGGCGCCGCCGCAGTATTCGCAGCGCCCACTGGCATCGGGAATGGTGGTGGCGCCGCAGAAGGGGCAGGTCACCGCGGTCTTGGGGGCCTTGGCGGCAACGACGCTATCGCGCGTCTCCTGACGCAGCTGCACCAGCGCGTCGCGGACTTCGGTTGCCTGACGCTTGGCCTCGCGGTACTCGATGGATCCGCGCTGCTCGATGGTGGAGTCGTTCACGCGCAGGTCGATCTCGGTAAAGTACGGCGTGTTGACGTGGATGGTCAGATTGAAGTCGTAATCCAGGTCGTAGCGCGGCGGGTCATAACTCTCACGCTCGCCGTCCTTGGTCTCGCGATAGATCTCGGTGCGGTGCTCGTCGATATCCATATCGCAGCCGAGCACCTGCGAAAACTCGATGATGTCGGGGTTGGCGTCGCGCCAGCGCGTCTGCGAGGTAATGATCAGCAGGCCCGCGTCCTCGTCGAGCATAATATTGGTGCGCCCGGCCGAGAGCGTGCGCGTGGGGTTGAACGATGCCAGGCGCTCGGCGTTAGCCTCGCGATAGGCGAGCTGCTCGCGAATGTCGTCCGCGGTGCTAGAACGATAACCGCCAAAGAAGGGAGAGAGCTTGCCGACGCATTCTTTGCACAGGTAGCCTTCGTTGATCTTGGTCTTACCTAGAAGTCCCAGCTCGGTACCGCAAATCGCGCACTCTTTCTTCTCGAACATCTTGTCAAAGAAGCCCATGGTTGCCTCCCATCAACAGGTAGCGTGTGTCACTTTTGATGATGGGGGAGCGCGCGATCTTTCACGATACCCAGACGGCTCAAGAGGTCTCCACAACTGGGACACATGGCCCATTTTTCATCCCCAAATAACTTGCGGTGAAATAGTTCCTAAATGTGGGCCATAGAAGGCCAAACAGGAACTATTCCACCGCAACTTCTGGGTAGTCATCGGGGACGTTCTTAAACGACTAGTCGTTGGGGGCAGTCTTCGGCCACTCATTGGGGACGTACTTAAATGAGTAGCGGTTGGGGACAGTCTTTGCCGAATGTGGGTGCCGCCGCTTACTACGCGACGGTGATGGCGACCTGGGCGTAGCGGGTGCAGGGACGCTCCGCGCGGGTTTTAATGCTGAGGGTGAGCACGAAGCGGTCACCGGGTTGTGCATCGGTGGGCACGGTGAACGTGGCGTTCGTCGCGCATTCCTGCCACAGCGACAGATCTTGGGCGCCTGCATAGCGCGACGGTCCCATGGTGACATTCCAATGCGCGTCGAAGCTCCTAGCATCGTGGTCGACGATGGTCGCTGCAAGGTCAATGCGCTCACCGGCGGCGGCGCTCATGTCGCCCGTGACCTCGGCAACATACGCCGGATGCGAGCAGGCCGCGGGCTCATGGGCGCACCACTGCGCGCGAGCGGCGAAGTCTTCCTGGTAGGCGCGCAGATAGGGGTTGGGGTTGCCGTCCACCGGCGTACCTATGGCAGCAAAACCGGCAGGCGCATCTGAGTCGGGATGCCCGTCAAGGAACATGCGGCCGAGCAACGTGTCAAAGTCGCGGTTATCGATGCCGCGCAGGCCAAACGGCAGCAGCGGAATATAGGTCATCGAGTCGCCCTCGGCCATAAAATCGCCGCGCTCAAATTGCATCGCGGGCATGCCTTCTAAGCCCCAATCCAAGCGGGCATGCTTGCCAAACTGGAACCGCTCGGGCTCGTTTTCGTACACCTTGCCATCGCCATAGAGCATATAGCGCGCCATAAGGGGACCGTTGCCCTGCGTGAGATTTTGCTCGGGCCAGGGAGCCTGAAAGAGCGGCAGCGTATCGGGCTGAGCCATCTTGGCATCGACATAGCCGCCATACATATAGGGCACACACCAAAAGATGAGATCGGGGAAGAGCTCATGCCCATGGTCGAGCCAAGAATTGTCCTGCCCCACACCATCGGCAACGCCCATCACGCGTACCTTCTGATAGACACACTGTTGCACAGAAGGCCATTCGGGTGTGGCGCGATAGCGCTCGGCAATGCTCATCAGGGCGCGAACGATCGTATTCATACCGCCCCAACTGAGCAGCCAAAGCGTGCGCGGGTCATCATCCAAAA
>URWS01000017.1 GCA_900551605.1 uncultured Collinsella sp.
ACACAAACGGTCGCATGCCAACGCCCTGCACAATGCCCGTCACATGAATATGCACATGCCGCATGCGACACCCCTCATCGAAACCGACCAAAAAAGGACAGGTTTGTTTTGGTAGGTAAAACTTCTAAACCTGCCAAAATAAACCTGTCCCTTTTTGGCAGGTGCGCTGCGGGAAATCCCGCTACAGCCCCAGGCTCTGCTTGGTGGCGGCGCACGTGAGCTCGCCGTGCTTAACGCCGCGCAGGCCCAGCAGGCGGTCGGCTAGTTCGTAGACGCGCTCGCCGCGACCCTTGAGCGCCAGAATCTCCAAGCAGTTGTGGTGATCCAGATGTACGTGCATGGTCGATACGATCTCGTTGGTGTAGTCGTGCTGCACCTCGTCCAGGCGGCGCGTCAGATCGCCGGTGTGATGGTCGTAGATCATAGTGAGCGACCCGATAACCTGCTCATCGGGCGTGCGCATCTGCTCTTTGGCGATCGAGGCGCGAATCAGGTCGCGCACGGCCTCGGATCGGTTGGCCACGTCGCCGCGGCGTGCGATCTGCTCGTCAAAACGGCGCAGCAGGTCGTCGGGTGCGGTAACCGAAAAACGGACCAGCTCGGAGCCGGAGCCACTACAGTGGCAGCCCGCATCACCGTCCGCCCCGTGCGGATGCTCGTGCTCGTACCCGCTGCCATGCTCGTGTTCGGCCACTTTACACCAGCTTCACGGAGCCGACGGAGTTATGGTCGGCCTCGATGGCGTCCTCGTAGCCCTCGAGCGCGTCATGCGCCTCGTGCAGCGCAGCCATGGCGGCCTCGAGCTTGGCGCCAATACGCTCCATGTCAAAGTTCTCGGTCGCATGCAGCAGCTGATGGCTCCACTCGTGGGCGAGCTCGATGGTGTCGTCGACCTGCTTGACGCTCATGGCAAGCTGGCTCATGTTCATTCCAACGTCATGCATGGGAATCTCCTTTTGTACGGGGCAATCCAGTGGTTCAGATTCTACTACGCCCGCCCCGGGCGCCGCCGCATAAGAAAACGGGTGCGAGTCCGTCTGACCCGCACCCGTTCACTGGGGGCTGTTTGTGTCTACCATACTATCCGTGGTCGCGCGCCCTGCACCCGGCACTCCGGCGAGCGGTGCAAAACCGCTCATGGACGGCAGATACGTAACAAGCGTATTACAGATGCTTCTCCAGCAGCGCCTGAAGCCTCGCCTTGGGCAGCGCGCCGACCGAGCGGTCAACCTCTTCGCCGTTCTTAAAGACGATCAGCGTGGGGATGCTCATGACGCCAAACTTCATGGCCAGGTCCTGGTTGTCATCGACGTTGCACTTGGCCACGGCCAGCTTGCCGGCCAGCTCGTCGGCGACCTCGTCCACGATGGGCGAGAGTGAACGACACGGTCCACACCACGGAGCCCAAAAATCAACCAGCACGGGCAGGCTGTCGTTAACGATGGAATCGAAGTTCTCGGGGGTAATCTGCTTAATGTCAGCCATGGTGACCTCCATAATGCGACGCGGCTCGGCCGCGTAAAACTCAGTACGACCGTGCTTATACCCAGCGGCCCGCAAAGCAACCACTCGCGGGCGGCTCTTTTATATAATGGTGGGCACGCAAACGATTGGAGAGCGCATGTCCACGTCACAGAGCCAGAAAAAAGAAGCCATCGCCCAGGCCACCGAGCAGGAGCTCGCGTCGCTTGCGGCGCGTGGCGTGCGCATCGCGGGCAACGCGTGCTCGCCGATCGTGCTGGTCAAAGGCGATTTGGACGAGGCCGAGCGTTCGGGTGGCGAGCTTGCCGCCGGCCCGGATGGCGCGGCGTTGCGCAAGGCGCTTGGGGCCATCGGCTACGCGCCCGAGGATTTTTGCGTGCTGGCAAGCGTCGCCGGCGTGGGTGACGGAGCGGTCGCGGTGGGCGAGACTCTGCCGTGCGAGCTGTTCCGTGAGGCGCTTGAGGCTTTGGACCCCGAGGCGGTGCTACTGCTCGACAACAACGCGGCTGACGCTATGCGCGAGACCTACGCCGATATGCTCGTGGCGATCGATGACTTCGACACCGCCATGCTCAAGCCCGGCCTGGTCGCCCATGTGCAGGGCCGCCGCGTGCTCGCGCTCGACGGCTTTGAGGCAGCACTCACCGACAAGGCCGCTAAGCAGCGCATGTGGGCCTACATCAAGCAGCTGACTCCGGCGGCCGCCCCGCTGTAGCGAGCCCGCGTCGACAAACGACCCCGAGCGGGCGAGCCGTACCCGCGGAACGCAAATCCGTCGCGCCCTTACATCACAGCACGCAGCTCAAACCGATTGCCGTTAATGCGGAACTGACAGTTGCCGTTCATGCGCTCCACGGCAAGTTTGATGCTCTTGGTGCCAAAGCCGTGGCCCGCATGCCGGGTCACGGGCATGCCGTCGACCATGCGCGGCGCGCGGTCAAACGTGTTGGAAACTAACAGCAGCAGCTGGCCGTCCTCTAATCGCAGGTCAAAGTCGACGAATCGCTTTCCTTGGGGTGCGGCGCTTGCGGCGGTGATAGCGTTTTCCAAGGCATTTGAGAGCACGCTAAACAGGTCGGCGTCACCTACGTGGAAGGTTTCGGGTACGGCGGCGCGCAGGTCGGCGGTAATGCCGTTTCTATTGATATCCGAGTTAAATGACGAAAGCGCGATGTTTACGGTTTCGTTGGCGCAGAAGCGGCGTACGGCGGTGCGGTCGCCGGCTTCGCAGAGCTCGTCGATGCGTTTGAGCGCCTCGTCGGTGTGGCCCTCCTCAATTAAAGCGGCCAGGCCGCGTAGGAAGTGGCGCATATCGTGGCGAAGAATCGACAGCTCGCGCCCAGATTGACGCCAAGCCTCGAGCTCTTTGATGGCGGCGCTGTCGCGGGTTTCGAGCATCCAGCGCTCTCGCTCGGCGGTTTCCTTTTCTTCGTATTCGCGCAGGTAAACGGCAAGAAACATAAGATAGAAGGCACAGAGCGCAAATGCCAAAAACTCAACCGTCACCACCGAGCCCGAGTGGAACAGCGTGGTGTAGACGTTGGTGGCATAGTCAAAGACGTAATAGACGAGTGGCAGGATTAAAAGGATGCCCAGCTCGGTGGTGCTTTTAATCGCCAAGCGCGGACCGATGTCGCCGGCCCAATGCAACAGGACGGCAAAGACGGCGAGTGTGGTCGCGATGCGCGCCAGATAGTACGCGATCTGAGAATCGGTTGCGGCAAAGGCGGCGATGCCCATCCAGTTGCTGAACTGGCAGCTCAGATAGGCACTCGTAATGCCGAGCGCGGCAAGCAGCGGGCTCAGGCGGTAGCGGGCGCACAAATAGATGACGAGCGGCAGATGCACGACGAGCGGATATGCCTGGCGGGCGAAAAGCTCGCCGCCGACGGCATTGGCGAGGCCAAATGCGCATCCGGTTACGGCACCGACCAGCACCAGTTCAAGCGCATGACGCCGGTTGATCTCGATACCGCACAGCGCCGCCGAGGCAAAGACGCCAAAGAGCAGCGTCGTGGCGTGGTGGATTGCCCAAAGGACCATTTCGACCGAGGAGACCATCAGTGTCTCCCACCCTCAAAGCGAACCGCAAAGTAGGCGTCTTGGAATCCCTGCTTGCAGCTGCGCGAAAGCGGGATGCACGCGCCCGAGCGCATGACGATGTCCGTGCGGCCAAAGTGATCGATATTGCGCAGGTTGACCTGGTAGCTGCGGTGGCATTTAAAGAAGGTGGCATTTTGCGCCAAACGGTCCTCGACGCTGCGGAATGACTCGAGTGCCTCGATATCGCGTCCGTCGCGCAGGTGGAAGACCACGTGCTTGTTGCGCGCCTCGGCATATTCGATGTCGGACAGGCGCAGGGCGTGGTAGCCAAAGGAAGTTTTGATCACGAGCTCGTCGGTTGCCGCCGGGCGCATGCTCGAAAGCTCGTCGAGCAACTGCGCCAGGCGTTCGTAAGTCACGGGCTTGAGCAGATAGTCGAAGGCACGGACCTCGTAGGACTCCAGTGCAAACTCGGGCGACGAGGTGAGAAACACCAGGCGCACGGCGGTATCGGCCTGGCGCAATTCGCGCGCGGTGTCCATGCCGTTGACGAGTGGCATGATCATATCGAGCAAGATGATGTCGGCGCGCGATGCGGCATGGCGGGCCAGCAGGTCCTCGCCGCGCGTGACGAGCGCAACATCGACCGCCGTGCCCGTCTCGGTCGACCAACGGTCGATCATCCGGTGCAGTCTATCTAGAAAAGCGACATCATCGTCGCAGGCAATAATCTTGAGCATTCTGAGCCCCCTTAGTAGTTCGATTTTGCCACATTGGGTGCGGACCGCTCGCGGAGGCGTGTCCCATTTGCGCCCCACGTCGTGCAACTCGCGCCGAGCGGTATTGCGGTGGCGAAAGATGCCTCCTGCGCTATCGAGAGCTCGGCTATCCTCAGCTTGTCAGTTCGAAAATGGACCTGCCATATGATTGAATCTTTATTTCAACTTTACACCTAGGTTTACAGCTGTCTTGTCAGCTGTAAACCTAGGTGTCATACTAAAGCCCCAAGATTCGCCAAAAGAGAGGGGCCTTGATGGCACAGAGCGCGAACATGGATGCATCGGAGCTTGCACGCGATATTGCGGCCGGCCTGGCATCGGCAACGACGGCAACGGAGCGCGCGGCACTGGTGCCCGCAGAGCTCGTCGAGGCCATTCAGCAACTAAAAACCCAACGTGACGCGGTGATCCTGGCACACTATTATGTGGCGCCCGAGGTCCAGGCCGTTGCCGATTACGTCGGCGACAGCTTCTACCTGGCAAAACTCGCTAAGAGCCTGCCGCAGCAGACCATCGTGCTGTGCGGCGTGGAGTTTATGGGCGAGAGCGCCAAGCTGCTCAATCCCACCAAGACCGTGCTGTTGCCCGAGCCGAACGCGGACTGCCCCATGGCGCACATGGTCAAGCGCGAGACGGTCGATGCCGCCCGTGCCGAGTATGGCGATGACCTGGCCGTGGTGTGCTACGTCAACTCGACGGTCGAGATCAAAAGCTGGAGTGACGTGTGCGTTACCAGCTCCAACGCTGTCAAGATCGTGTCCGAGCTGCCGCAGCAGCACATTCTGTTCATTCCCGACCAGAATCTGGGCCGTTTCGTGGCCGAGCAAGTGCCGCAGAAGCACGTCATTCTCAACAGCGGCTACTGCCCGCGCCACCACATCATCACGGTCGAGCAGATCGTCGATGCGACGGAGGCCCACCCCGACGCGCTCGTACTGGCACACCCCGAGTGCAAGGCCGATGTCCTTGCCGAAGCCGACTACATCGGCTCCACCGCCGGCATCATCAAGTATGCCGAGGAGTCGGACGCCAACGAGTTCATCATCGTGACGGTCCGCGGCGTGCTCTACGAGCTCGAGCGCCGCTGCGAGGGCACCGGCAAAAAGTTCTACTTCCCTGCGGTGCAGCCCACCTGCGTCAACATGGATCTCATCACGCTCGAAAAGCTCGTGCGCTGCCTGGAGACGGGCGAGGGCGAGGTGCAGATTGGCGTGTCGGACGAGGCAGCCGATCAGGCCAAGCTCACGCTCGACCGCATGCTCGAGTACGCGGCGCGCTAAGCCAATGTGGCATGAAGGACAGCCCCTTACGCCACATTACAAGGGAGAGGATTCCTGTGGAAACCAAGCAATACCCCGACATGGAGTGCGACGTCGTCATTGCCGGCTGCGGCGTGGCGGGCCTATACGCGGCCCTCAATCTGCCGACGAGCACGCGCGTGATCATGCTCTCCAAGGGCACTGTCGACGAGTGCGATTCGATGCTCGCGCAGGGCGGCATCTGCGTGCTGCCCGAAGGCTCAGACTACGATGCCTTCTTTGAGGACACCATGCACGCCGGTCACTACGAGAACCGCCGCGAGAGCGTCGACATCATGATCCGCTCGAGCCGTTCGGTCATCAACGACCTGCTAGCGATGGGCGTGGATTTCGAGCGCAAGGCCGACGGCAGCCTCGACTTTACCCGCGAGGGCGCGCACAGCCGCCCGCGCATTGCCTTCCATGCCGATATTACGGGTAAGGAGATAACGACCAAGCTGCTCCAGGCCGTTCGCAAGCTGGATAACGTGCAGATTCTTGAGCACGTGGCCATGACCGACATCCTGACGGGCGAGCGCGATGGGGCCACGGTGTGCACCGGCGTCGTCGCCGTTCCCGTGGACGAGGACAACTCGGTCCGCCCCGCCGACGAGCTGGCACATGCCGCCGAGGGCGTGCATACCGGCGAGCCGTTTAAGATCCATGCCCGCCATACGCTGTGGGCGACGGGCGGTATCGGCGGCGTGTACGACCATTCGACTAACTACCCGCAGCTCACGGGCGATGCTTGCTACATCGCTCAGGAGCATGGCATTAAGATGGAGCACCTGGACTACGTGCAGATTCACCCTACGGGGCTGTTCTCGCCGCAGCCGGGCCGCACCTTCCTGATCAGCGAGAGCTGCCGCGGCGAGGGCGCGATTCTGCTCAACGCCGCTGGCGAGCGCTTTACCGACGAGCTGCAGCCGCGTGACGTGGTCGCCGCCGCCATTCGCGAGCAGATGAAGCAGGACGGCACCGAGCACGAATGGCTGAGCTTTGCCCCCGTCGAGCGCGACGTGGTGACCGGGCACTTTGCCAACATCCGCGCACGCTGCCTGGAGGACGGTCGCGACATCTTGGACGAGCCTATTCCCATTACGCCCACACAGCACTACTTTATGGGCGGCGTGTGGGTCGACAAGGACGGCCGCACCTCGATGCCCGAGCTCTACGCCGCGGGCGAGACGGCTTGCAACGGCGTTCACGGCAAGAATCGCCTGGCCTCCAACAGCCTGCTTGAGTCCCTCGTCTGGGGTCGTCGCGCCGCTTGGCGTATGCGCACCGGCGAGTCGCTTGCCGTGGAGCAGGCGGGCGAGCCCGCGCTCGACGGACGTCATCGCGCGCTGAGCGGCGATGCCCTTGCAATCGATGATCTGGCCCGTGCCGCCGGCACGCAGGCCGCAGAGGAGTAGACCATGAATCCCGTTACCATGAAGCTCGTCGTCGATGACCTGATCCTGCAGGCGCTGCGCGAGGACATTACGTTTGAGGACGTGAGCACGGCGAGCGTGTGTCCCACGGCGCGTCCCGCAACAGTGGAGCTCATCGCCAAGGCTGACGGTATTATTGCCGGCCTGGACGTGTTTGCCCGCACCTTTGAGCTGCTCGATTCGCAGAGCTCGGTTCTGTTCGATGTTGCCGACGGCGACGAGGTCCACGCTGGCGACCACGTGGGCCAGGTGCGCGGCGATGCGCGCGTGCTGCTTTCGGGCGAGCGCGTGGCGCTCAACTACCTGCAGCGCATGAGTGGTATCGCCACCTACACGCACCAGATGGCGGCGGCACTCGAGGGCACCAAGACCGTGCTTGTCGACACGCGCAAGACCACGCCGGGCATGCGTGTCTTCGAGAAGGCCGCGGTCGAGATCGGCGGCGGCAGCAATCACCGCTACAACCTGTCTACGGCCGTCATGCTCAAGGACAACCATATTGATGCTGCCGGTAGCGTGACGCGTGCGATCGAGATGGCGCGCGCCCACGCGTCGTTTACCACAACGGTCGAGATTGAGTGCGAGAACCTGGACATGGTGCGCGAGGCCGTGGAGGCCGGCGCCGACATCATCATGCTCGACAACATGACCCACGACGACATGGCCGCCGCCATTGCGCTTATCGACGGCCGCGCCAAGACCGAGTGCTCGGGTAACGTGGACGCGGGCAACATTCGTGCATTGGCCGATCTGGGCGTCGACTATATCAGCTCGGGTGCGCTGACGCATTCCGCACCGATCCTGGACCTTTCGCTCAAGCACCTGCGTCTGCTGGACGGTAAATAATGAACGCCCGCGAGCGTCGCCGTGCCATTATGGGCGTGCTCGAGGGAGCAAGGGGTCCTGTCTCGGGCAGCGCGCTTGCGCGCGAGGTGGGCGTGAGCCGTCAGGTTGTGGTGCAAGACATCGCCCTGCTGCGCGCCGACGGGCACGATGTTGTGGCCACCAACCGCGGCTATGTGCTGCAGGAGGCTCCCAGCAGCCCGGCTGTGCCCACGCGGTTGGTGAAGGTTCGCCACAGTGTGGAAGAGGCGGGCGACGAGCTTACGAGCATCGTTGACGCCGGCGGCGCCGTGCTCAACGTGATCGTCAACCATCGCGTGTACGGCAAGATCACAGCCGATCTGGACATTCGCAATCGCCGTGACGTTGAGCGCTATCTGGAAGGCATTGCCAGCGGCAAGAGCTTTCCACTGCTAACGGTAACGAGTGGTTACCACTTCCATCGCATCGCGGCCGAAGATGAGCAGACCCTCGACGAGATCGAGGCTATGCTCAAGGAAAAGGGCTACCTGGCAGATCTGATGCCCTACGAGGACGACCTTTCGTAGCCGTCCCAATTAGCTACCCATACAAACAAAAGGAGGCCTCCGTGGCGATGCGGAGGCCTCCTTTTTGTGCACGGTGTACTTCTGAGTGTGCAAGTGGGGAGTCGTTACTCCTCGACGATCTCGGTGATCGCGCCAGCGGGGCAAGCGTCCTGGCAAGCGCCACAGGCGACGCAGGAGTCCTCGTCGGCGACGGTAGCGACGTCCTGGAGCTCCAGAACGCCAGCGGGGCAGGAGTCGACGCAAACGCCACAAGCGATGCACTCGTCGGCATCAATTACGGGATGAGCCATGGTAGTTTCCTCTCTGTTGACCGGCGCTACAGGCGATGCGCACCGGTTTGATTCGGGCAAAAACATACCACGGGAGCGACCGTTTGCAATACCCTCTGACCGCCATCTTCATACCGTTCGCCGAGTATGCCGCGGCTTACTAAAAAACACGCAGGTGAGGCTGCTGAGCTGCGCAAATGTTAGCTAAAGGTGACTTGAAATATTGGGCATTTGAGCGAGTATCCGGAAAGCATGCCCCGGAATTTTGCCGAATTCCGGTCCCCGCTTTCCGCTTGGGCGCCCATGGGAAACTACGTCCCAGAATTGAGCTTCAAAATGGGACAGGCTTTCCGCAAGAACACTCCGTGTGGCCCCACGCCCAATCCTAGGTCACTTCTACATAGATCTCATTAGATTTGCCGAGAACTCAAACAGCGCGTCTACCTGCGCTTTTGCGAACCTAAACTCTCAGAGATAAGAAATCTTATATGAATTGACTTAGATTTTGTATATTCCGGCCCATAAGGGGATACACTACATCCTGAAAGACAAGCAGAAGCGCCACGCGGCAACCGCCGAGGCGGCGCGAACGCACAAGAGAGAGGGAATTTCTAATGGGCAAGATTCTTGGTATCGACCTTGGTACTACTAACTCCGCAATGGCCGTTCTCGAGGGCGGTTCTCCGACCATTATCGTGAACGCCGAGGGCGACCGCACCACCCCGTCTGTCGTGGGCTTCCGTGCCGACGGCGACCGCGTCGTGGGTAAGGCCGCTAAGAACCAGGCTGTCACCAACCCCAAGAACACCGTGTTCTCCATCAAGCGCTTCATGGGCCGCAAGTACTCCGAGTGCACCTCCGAGATCAAGACCGTGCCGTACGAGGTCAAGGAGGGCCAGGGTGGCCGTGCCGTCGTCGACATCGAGGGCAAGGACTACACCGCCGAGCAGGTGAGCGCTATGACGCTCGCAAAGATGAAGGCCGACGCCGAGAAGTATCTGGGCGAGACCGTCACCGACGCCGTCATCACCGTCCCGGCCTACTTCAACGACGCCCAGCGTCAGGCCACCAAGGACGCCGGTAAGATCGCCGGCCTCAACGTCAAGCGTATCGTCAACGAGCCGACCGCTGCTGCTCTTGCCT
Organism: uncultured Collinsella sp.; assembly: GCA_900551605.1. Classification (GTDB taxonomy): domain Bacteria; phylum Actinomycetota; class Coriobacteriia; order Coriobacteriales; family Coriobacteriaceae; genus Collinsella. Next base: position 9,839 of record URWS01000017.1, read on the forward strand.
ATGGCCTGGACAAGCAGGGCACCGACCAGCGCATCCTGGTCTTCGACCTGGGCGGCGGCACCTTCGACGTCTCCATCCTCGACCTCGCCGACGGCGTGTTTGAGGTTCTGTCCACCTCGGGCGACAACCACCTGGGCGGCGACGACTGGGATCAGCGCGTCATCGACTGGATGGCCGATAAGTTCCAGCAGGAGAACGGTGTCGACCTGCGTCAGGACCCCATGGCCCTGCAGCGTCTGAAGGAGGCTGCCGAGAACGCCAAGAAGGAGCTCTCCGCCGCCCAGCAGACCACCATCAACCTGCCGTTCATTACCATGAACCAGTCCGGCCCGCTGCACCTCAACTACACGCTGACCCGCGCCGAGTTCGAGAAGATCACCCGCGACCTGCTCGAGCGCTGCAAGCAGCCTGTCACCAACGCCCTGCGCGACGCCAAGCTTAAGCTCTCCGATCTGACCGAGGTCATCCTCGTCGGCGGCTCCACCCGTATGCCCGCCGTCCAGGAGCTCGTCAAGACCATGACCGGCAAGCAGCCCAACATGTCCGTGAACCCCGACGAGGTCGTTGCCGACGGCGCTGCCGTCCAGGGCGGCGTGCTCACCGGCGACGTCGAGGGCATCCTGCTGCTCGACGTTACCCCGCTGTCGCTGGGTGTCGAGACCATGGGCGGCATCATGACCAAGATGATCGACCGCAACACCACGATCCCGACCTCCAAGACCGAGGTCTACTCCACCGCTGCCGACAACCAGACCAGCGTCGAGATCAACGTGCTCCAGGGCGAGCGCGAGCTTGCCCGCGACAACAAGTCGCTCGGTAAGTTCCAGCTGACCGGCATCCCGGCTGCCCGCCGCGGCGTGCCGCAGATCGAGGTCACCTTCGACATCGACGCCAACGGCATCGTCAAGGTCTCCGCTAAGGACAAGGGCACCGGCAAGGAGCAGCAGATCACCATCTCCGGCTCCACCGCGCTTTCCGACGACGAAGTCGATCGCATGGTCAAGGACGCCGAGGCTCATGCCGAGGAGGACAAGAAGCAGAAGGAAGAGGTCGAGGTTCGCAACCAGACCGACAGCCTGTGCTACTCCACCGAGCAGACCCTCAATGAGCTCGGTGACAAGGTTTCCGCCGACGTGAAGTCCAAGGCCGAGGCCGCTATCGCCGACGCCAAGAAGGCGCTCGAGGGTTCTGACGTCGAGGCCATCAAGGCCGCTGGCGAGTCCCTGCAGTCCGTGGCCTACGAGCTGGCTCAGGTTGTCTACGCCGACGCTCAGCAGCAGACCGACGGTGCCGCCGGCGCCCAGCCTGCCGACGATGACGTCGTCGACGCCGACTACGAGGTTGTGGATGACGAGGACAAGTAATCATGTCCGCCCGTAAAGCTCGCACGGAGGCGGCTGCCGCTGGCGCCGCCCCCGTTGACTCTGAGGAGAAGGACGTGAAGATTCCCGTAGAGGCCGTCGACGATACCGAGGCCAACGAGGCCGC
>URWS01000018.1 GCA_900551605.1 uncultured Collinsella sp.
GCAGCGTCAGATGTGTATAAGAGACAGCTCGAGCACGCGGCAGTCGGCCGGGACGGAGTCGCCCGCCTCGAGCATGATCACGTCACCGGGCACGAGCTCGGCGCTCGGCAGGTGCACGAGCTTGCCGTCGCGCAGCACCTTGGACTGCGCCGCGCTCATCTCCTGCAGGGCCTCGAGAGCCTCCTCGCTTTTAGCCTCCTGGACCACGCCCAGCACCGAGTTGACGATAACGACGAACATGATGATGGCGACATCGGCAAAGTCCGCCTCGCCCTTGACCATGCCCGTGAGCGCGCTGATGACGGCGGCAACGATCAGCATGATGACCATGGGGTCGGCCATCTGCTCAAAGAAGCGCTTCCACAACGGCGTCTTCTCGGCTTCCTCGAGCTTGTTAGGGCCTGTCTTGGCGAGGCGCGACGACGCCTCGTCGTTGCTCAGGCCGAGGTCCTCATCGACACCTTGGTCGCTGAGTACCTCCGCCGCGGCGGACAGGTATTCCTTTTGCATATAGAGTCCCCTCCTGGGATTCGGGCCACTCAGCAGATTGATGCCCGATCATAATTCCCAGGAGAAGGGCAAGGGCTCATCAAGGCTGCCGTGCTGAGCGGCAGTTGATAGTGGAGCTATGGTACCCCAAAGCGGCGCGTCTAGCCAAAACATTCCAATTGGAAACACGGCTCGAGTGCAACGATGCAGACCGTATGATGTTCGACATTGATAAAACGTTTTTTCTTCGGTGCATCATCAAACTGAAATATCGCCCAGATAGCAGCGGTTAGAACGGTTGGTGAAGTTTTTGCATATACCGTTTATTCGCAAAAAATGAACTTCTAATTCGGCATACGGTCGATTTTTTGGGGTATTCGGTCGGCATTTCGTTATAATCATCTCAGTTTTATTTCTTATGGTTTATCTATCAGCGCAAGACGATGTCAGATGGAGGTCTGAATGTACAAGCGCACCAAGATTGTATGCACCATGGGTCCCGCCTGCGATAGCGACGAGACCATCCGTGAGATGATCAAGGCGGGCATGAACGTCGCCCGTTTTAACTTCTCGCACGGATCCTACGACGAGCACCACGGTCGCATCGAGCGCGTCCGTCGTATTTCCAAGGAGCTCGGTCTGCCCGTCGGCATCCTGCTCGACACCAAGGGCCCCGAGGTCCGCACCGGCCTTCTGGTCGATGGCAAGAAGGTTGCCGTCAAGACCGGCGATAAGATCGTCGTCACCGCTCAGCCCACGTCCGAGGATTTCCACGGCACCTCTGAGCACATCTCCCTCGACTACCTGGCTCTGCCCTCCGAGGTCGAGAAGGGCTCCCTTATCCTGATCGATGACGGTCTGGTTGCCCTCGAGGTCGAGTCCGTCGACGGCCAGGACATGACCTGCGTCGTTAAGAACGACGGCCTGATCGGCGAGCGCAAGGGCGTCAACATGCCCAACGTCAACATCTCGCTGCCCGCCATCACCGAGCGCGATCGTCAGGACATCCTCTTTGGCCTGACCGAGAACATCGACTACATCGCCGCTTCCTTCATCCGTGACGGCGAGTCCGTCCGCGGCATCCGCGAGCTTTGCCGCGAGAACGGTGGCGAGCACGTGACGATCTTCCCGAAGATCGAGTGCGCCCTGGGCGTCGAGAACTTCGACGAGATCCTCGAGGCTTCCGACGGCATCATGGTCGCCCGTGGCGACCTGGGCATCGAGATCAAGCCCGAGCTCGTTCCGCACATCCAGAAGGAGATCATCGCCAAGTGCAACGCGGCCTACAAGCCCGTTATCACCGCTACGCAGATGCTCGACTCCATGCAGCAGAACCCGCGCCCGACGCGCGCCGAGGTTGCCGACGTTGCTAACGCCATCTACGACGGCACCGACGCCGTTATGCTCTCTGGCGAGTCCGCTGCCGGTAAGTACCCGGTCGAGGCCGTTAAGATGCAGGCCAGCATTGCTCTCGAGACCGAGAAGTACCTCCCGGCTCACGCTCCGCTCGAGGTTCCGGCTGACGCTCACGGCACCCGCGTCGTCAACAACGTTGTGGGTATGTCCGCTGTGAACATGGCCACCACCGTTGGCGCCAAGTGCATCACCGTGCCGACGACCACCGGTCGTACCGCTCGCCTGATCTCGCACTTCCGTCCCAACATGCCGATCTGCGCGTTCTCCCGCCACGAGTGGGCCGTCCAGCAGATGATTATGTACTGGGGCGTTATCCCGCACCAGGCCGAGATTACCCAGGGCACCGTCAACGGCACGATCGTCAAGGCGATCGAGACCGCTAAGGAGCTCGGCTACGTCAAGGCCGGCGATCTGACCGTCGCTACCGCTGGCGATCCCCGCATGAGCGTCCAGCTCGAGGATAAGGTCTCCTCGACCAACGTCGCTTACGTCGCTCAGGTGCGCTAAAACGCGCTTGCAAGCATACTTGCATTGCAAAGGGCCCGGAAGGCTTCGCCTTCCGGGCCCTTTTTCTGTGCCAATGCCGCCGCATGGCAAAACACGCACTCATTTCTTTACCAAAAGCGCGAAATCCACCCTTCGAGGCCCAAAAAATAAAGCCCCAAGCGCTAAAAGTGTTCGCCCGGTGGCAAACCCACACCTCACACAGGGCTGATAAATCGTTTTAGCAAGAACCAAATCGACCTGGTTTTCGGAAGTATGCGGCAAATTCTGGAACCTCCGTGCACACCCTGTTTTTTCGCAACAAAATGCCTGATAAACTAGCCTCAAAAGCCAGGTCCGCTCATAGGGTTCAGATTTTGCCGCATACTTCCGGATTGACGCTGGCATCACTCGCTTCAAAGAGATGATTTCGGCCAGGAGGGCATTATGGACCTGACGCTTTGTGGGCAATCCGCCTTTAACTACTACCGCATCCCGCCGCAGGTATTAGGCCTTTACCCCGCCATTAGCCTTGGCAATATGGATCGCAGATGTTGTGGCCTCGGAAGTCATGCAGTTGTAAAAGACCTGCTTCACGCACCACTTCACAGGCTTGTATTCACTCGGGCACAATCCGGGTCGCGAAGCCTGTTTAAATCGCACCTCCTGACCCAAGAGCCACCTCCGGGGTCGTTTAGGCAGACTGAACATGGATTTGATGTCACTTCACCGGAGTTCACGCTGCTCAGCCTTGCCACGCAGGTCTCACGCAACCAGTTACTCATGGCGTGCTACGAGATGTGCGGCTCCTTTGCAGTGTTTAAGCCCTGCGAGCGAACGCAACAACAACTCGATGAAGCTATTTCGCTTAAGTTCATTCCACCCAACTGCGGCTGGGAGCGAGTTAACGACACCAAGGGCAATGACACCAACTTGTGGAAGCGCACGCCGCTTCTTACCGCAACGGATATCGCCGCGTTCGCCAAGCAAGCCGCAGGCCTGCGCGGCGTCAAACAACTGCGCTGGGCGGCCGAGCACATGACGGGGCAGGCCGCCTCGCCCTTCGAAGTACAAACCTCCATGCTTATCTCGCTCCCCCGCGACGAGGGCGGCCAGGGCATCGAGATCGCCAACAACGCGCGCATCCCGCTCAGTGAAGCCGCACGTTCGCTGTATGACAAAACCTGCTGCTACGCCGATATCCTCATCGAAAGCGCCACCGACAGCATGGGCGTCATTCTGGAATGCCAAGGCCGCTCTGCCCACGACAGCGAAGCCGCGAGCCTCTCCGATGCCGAGCGCGCCACCGCACTCACAAGCATGGGCTACGACGTCATCCAAATTACCTATGACCAGATCAAGGAGAAGAAGAGCTTCGATCACATAGCCGAGCTCATCCATAAAAAGGCCGGGCTTCCCCACATCCCAAAGACCAAACAGGAGCGCATTGCCGAAGATACCTTACGGCAAGAGCTACTTGTCGATTGGGTTGAGCTATTCACTGCCGGGCCGGCCAGCTAGCAGCTAGCAATCAGGGGCAGCGCAGGCACATCGGGCGATTCGACACGGGCGGCAAAACCCGCCTCGGTCAGCTCGATGACCTCGGTAAACGTTGCGTCGAAGAATTTCTCGGTCAGCAGGCGGTATGGCGGATGGTCGGGCTCGCCGGGGTTTTCGCGCACGATCTCGTGCATAACGCCGATGGTCTTGAGCACATACTCCTTATGGATGGGATACTGCCCAAAACGCGTCGCCGCAGTATACAGGCGATCGGTCGCGCGCGGAATCGAAACAATGCCGAGCGTCTTGCCGAACCAGTCAAAGTCGCCTTGCTTTTTAATGCGGAACTCCTCGCACGGCTTGCCGCCGTGCGCCTCCAGGTACTGATTCACGCGCGTATTCCACACGGTATCGGCCACAAGGTGAGACCAAACGCCCAGCGTCAGATCGAGCAGCGACTGCGCCACGTCATCGGGCGCGAGCGAAAGCTCGCTAGCACCGGGACCGGCAACCGGCTCGGTATCCTTGTAGCGTTGGGGATAATGTACCCGATTGAGTCGCTCGCGCTCCTCGACAATCGAGGTCGCGGCAGCCGGCGTACCAACAGGCGCCCCTTTGAGCAGCGGCGCCACATAGGTATCCCAGAACTCATGCTCACGAGGCTTAGGGATAGGCTCGGGCTTTGCAAAGTGCGTAATGCGATACGGGATGGGATCGGCGATGCCAGGGACCATATAGCCCACGAAGATATCCGGAACCACGCAGCCAAACAAAAAGGCATTGCGGTCGCGCACGCTATTGGCAAGCGCACCGGTGCGCTCCAGCAAACGCTCCGTCTGAGCGATATGAATGTTCCAGCTTGGCATAGCCACCCCCATAAAAACCTGGATAACTATACCATCACGGCAAAGCCGCGCGGGCGGCTACGCACGCTCTACGCAGCAACTATTCCGCAGTGCCGCTCTCGGTTCCATACGACGACACCGGCGCCTCAACCACATGGTGATATCGATCGATATAGATGGCGCGGGCACCCAGGCGCCGCACCAAATCCTGATGGTGTGTGCTCATCAAGACCGTCTTGCCGGCAGCAACATAGGCCAGTAGAAAGTTGACCACGATGTCGCACGAGTCCTCGTCAAGTCCGTTGGTGGGCTCGTCGAGCACCAGGATATCCGGGTTCATCGACACCACCGCAGCCAGCGCAACGCGCTTCTTTTGCCCGCCCGAGAGCTGATAGGGAGAGACGTCGGCAAGATCGGCAACCTGGAACAGCTCCATGGCATCGCGGACGTGGCGCTCGAGCTCGTCTGCCGGCAGCCCCATTTGAGCCGGGCCAAACGCGACTTCCTCGCCGACCGTGGCACAAAAGAGCTGCGCATCGGCGTTTTGGAACACAAAGCCCACGCGCTGATGGAACCGCTGGGCCGTCGCGGAATCCTTGAGATATGCGGCATCGACCGCATGCCCGTCGAACAGGTACGCACCCGCGTCCGCGAGCTCAAGGCCGTTAATAAGGCGCATGATCGTCGTCTTGCCGCAGCCGTTGGGACCTAGCAGGGCAACGAGCTCTCCACGGTCCACCTGCAGCGAAACGCCGTCGACCACCGTATGGCCCGCATAGGAAAACACCACGTCACGAAACTCGATGAGCGGCGTGACCTCGGTGCCGGCAGCACTGCTCGCACCCATCGCGCCATTTGTATCGTTTGCCAAAACGTCGCCCTTCCCTACTCACATCGACGGTTCGACCGTCCGCGCTACAACACAGCGCACAACACGGCGAGCAACGCCACAACGGCCGCGTAAACCGCATCGCGCCAGCCAAAGCCGCTCCGTGCAGGCGCCGGATACACGCCGGCGAAGCCGCGGCACAGCATGGCCTCGTCCATCGCGCGGCTGCATTCCATCGCCTTGATAAACGTCATGCCCATGATACCCGCCAGCGAGTCGGTACGCGAAAAACCCGCGGGCGCGGAACCGACGCTGCGCAGCATGACCGATTCGCACAGATCGTGCGCCGTGCGTCCCAGCACCTCGATATGCTTGAGTGCCATATCAAACGTAAAGATAACCTCGTCGGGCAGGTGCAGCATTTTGAGCGCCGCCGACATGCGGCTCCAGGTAAGCGTCCACGAAACACCCAGCACCAGCGACACATTAATGAAGGTCTTGAGCGCGATCTTGAGCATGGCGCCCGTGGCAGACGCGCCCAGCAGCAGGGCAGGCAGTGCCAGAACCACCGCAAGCCCCGTGGCGCCGAGCGCCGGTACAAAGGTCGCACGCAGCCCGCGTGCGGGGCGCACCGCGACCAGCACCAACGCGATCGCCGCCATCAACATCAGGTACAGCGGGCTTTGCGTCAGACACACGCACAGGACGCAAACGAACATCCCCACCAGGCGCACCGGAGCCGAAACGCAGGAAAGGGCGCGGTCGACCATCGACCCGCCCTCGTGCGCGCCTCCACCCAGGCGAACCCGCTCAAGCAGGCTCGCCAGGTGCAGGACATTCTTTTGCATCACACGATGCCGAGCCCCCACGGGCTCGTAACGCTGCTCGACCGCAAGCCAGCTAGGCAGCTCGGCTATTGCCATGAGCACCGCTTTCCTTGACCGTCAGCGAGATCAGGCGGAATGCGATGGTGAGCACCGCCACGCCAATCACACCGGAAAGGATATACATGGCAGCCTGGCCGGCAAAGCCAAGGCCCTGTTCCTCGGAATAGGCCTGCAGGTAATCACCCGTGGGCAGCGCGTCGGCAAAGGTCGGAGTATCGAGGCCGACCGAAGCCTGCAGGCTGTCGTCGCCAGCCTCCTGAACGGCAGTCGCGGCGCCCTCGGCGTCCCACTCGCCCCAGGCGTCTCCGGTGGCCAGCAGGCCCAGCGGCGTGGCCACCACGAGCACGGCGACCAGAATGAGCGTGGGAATCAGGGAAGTCTTCTTGGCGGTACCATCGGCGGCAAGCTGGCCATCGACGGCCTCGGACCCGACGATAATGCTCGGCGCCGTCTTCTTAATGAAACCGTAGATGGCGGCCGTCGCCACGCCCTCGATCACGCCGGCAACCAGCATATGCGGGATCAACATGGCCGGAATAGCCACGGACAGCGGGAAGGGGCAGTACAGCGGCGCGCCCGAAGCGTTGGTAAAGAGCATCGGCTGAATACCAAACTCGATTGCCGCGCACAGGGCCGCCAGGCACAGGCCGACCCAACCGCTCACGATGGCCGAAACCGAGGTGCCCCAGCTCTTGTCGTGCAGACGGCTGTTGAGCGCACGGAACACGATAGCAGCGGCAAACGGCAGCACAAAGGCCATGTTAAAGCAGTTGGCGCCAAACGACAGAACGCCGCCGTCGCCAAACAGCAGCGCCTGCAGCGCCAGCGCGACCGAGACAGCGATAGCCGCGGCCTCGGGACCCAGCAGCAGTGCGATGAGCGCGCCACCAACGGCGTGACCAGTGGTACCGCCGGGCAGCGGCACGTTAAACATCATGAGCAAAAAGGAGAACGCGGCGCAAATGCCCAGGAAAGCCATATGCTCGCGATCGAGCGTGGCGCGCACCTTTTTGATGCAGTGGACCCAAACAGGCACCATCGCCACCGCCATGACGGCATCGGTTTGCGGAGACAGGTAGTTGTCTGGAATGTGCATATACGCCTCCCGGTTGCCGGCGCACGGAATCGCAACGCCGCTTAAATCACCTTAAGAGTGTTACGTATTGTTAGATTCGTAACACGCCGCGGGCTATCATAGCAAAACGGCGCACTGCCGACAAAGCAGCACGCCGTTATGTAATGCGCGTGTCATATATGCAGGCTCAACGGTGCCTTATATCGAGCATAGCGGTCACGTAAGACTCGGCGGCAACCACCGCTGACCCATACCCCAGCGCAAATCCTAGCCGCGGACCTCGCCGTTTACGCCCTTGCATACCTTGGTGACGATCTTCTGGTGCGCCTTCTCGACCTCTTCGCTGGTGAGCGTGTGGTCGTCGGAGCGATACGTAAGCGCAAAGGCCATGGACTTCTTGCCCGCTCCGATGCGGATGGGATCGCGGTAGACGTCGAACAGGCGCACGCCCTCGAGCAGCTTGCCGCCGGCGCTGGTAATGCGGCGCTCAAGATCCTCGCAGGTCACAGCATTGTCGACCACGATAGCAAGGTCGTGCTCAACGGCAGGGTACTGCGAGAACTCGCGGTAGTTCTCCTGATTGCGGGCGCCCTTGATCAGCTTGTCCAGATCGAGCTCAAAGGCAACGACGACCTCATCGATGCCCATCGCCTCGCGCGCCTCGGGGTGAATCTCGCCGACCCAGCCCAGTACGGTGCCGCCGGACAGAACCTCGGCCGCACGACCCGGCTGCAAGAAAGCGTAGCCCTCGCCCTCGACGGGACGGAAGCGAACCTTCTCGATGCGCAGCTGGGCGAGCAGCTCCTCGACAATGCCCTTGCCAAAGAAGAAACGCAGCTTGCGGTACTTCATGTTCCAGGACTGCTCGCTCCACTGGCCCGAGAGCACACCCGCCACGGACTTGGTCTCCTTGGGCAGGCTGGCGTTCTCGCGACCGTGGAACAGGCTGCCGACCTCGTACAGGTGCACATTGGGCGTACCGTGCGCCTCGTTGTAGGCCACGGACTGCAGCAGGCCCGGCAACAGCGAACGACGCATCTCGGTCTGCTCGGCTACCAGCGGGTTCATGAGCACCACGGGGCAACCGCGACCCTCGGTGGACATACCGATCTTCTCCAGGTCGCCCGGGGCGGCAAAGCCAAAGGTCGTGGTCTCGTTGAGGCCGCAGGCGCGCAGGATCTCGTTGACCTTACGGGTGAGCTTCTGCTCGCGGGTCAGGCCGCCGATGTGGTTCTTGGCAGCCGGGATGGTCGCCGTCACGCGGCCCATGCCCCACAGGCGCAGGACTTCCTCGATCAGGTCGATCTCGCGCGGCAGGTCGGGACGGAAGCTCGGCGGGGTAACCATAAAGTCCTCGCCGTCGCGCTCGACGCTGCAGCCCAGACGGGTGAGCGAACGCTCGATAAAATCGGGCTCGATGTCGGCACCGCAGATGGCGTGCACGCGGGCCAGGCGCAGCTTAATGCTGTCGATGGTCTTGGGCGCGGGGAACACGTCCACATAGCCGGGAGCGACCTCGCCGCCGGCGATCTCCTCGATGAGCGCGCAGGTAACGTTGGCAACATCCACGCAGCCGGTCTCATCGACCTGGCGCTCAAAACGGATGGAGGCATCGGAGATCAGCGACAGGTCGCGGCTGGTGTGCGAGGTGCGGCCGGCGTTGAAGCAGGCGCTCTCGACCATCACATCGACGGTGTCGTCCTCGATCTCGGAATCCATGCCGCCCATAACGCCGGCCAACGCCACGGGGCGCTCGCCGTCGGTGATAAGGCCCATGCCGGCGTCGAGCACGCGCTCCTCGCCGTCGAGCGTCGTGAATTTCTCATCCTGCTGGGCGGCGCGAACCACCACGCGACGCCTGCCATCGCGCTCGGCAAAGGTGTCGAGGTCAAAGGCGTGCAGCGGCTGACCGGTGAGCATCATCACGTAGTTGGTGATGTCGACGATGTTGTTGTGCGGGCGCACGCCCAGGGCGTTGAGGCGTTTGACCATCCAGTCGGGCGACGGGCCGACCTTGACGTTGCGCACGATGCGGGCAACGTAGCGGTCGCACAGGCCCTCGTCGGCAATCTCGACGGAAAGCTCGTCGTCGGTCGCGCGGCCGGTCTCGGCCTTGATGGCGGGCAGCTCAACGTGGAAATCGCGGTCGAAGATGGCGCCGGTCTCGCGGGCCATGCCGATCATGGACAGGCAGTCGGGGCGGTTGGGCGTGATCTCGCAGTCGAGCACGGTATCACTCGAGCCCACGTACTCGGCAAACGGCATGCCGCAGGGCGTATCCTCGGGCAGGATCATGATGCCGGAGTGGTCGCCACCCAGGCCGAGCTCGCGCGCGGAGCAGTTCATGCCCATGGACACAACGCCGCGAAGCTTGCTCTTCTTGATCTTGACGTCGCCGGGAAGCACGGCGCCGATCATTGCCGTGACGATGTGGTCGCCGGCCTCGAAGTTCTGCGCGCCGCAGACGATCTGCAGCGGAGCGGGATTGCCGTCGGGGTCGAGGTTCTTGTCGCCCACGTCGACCGAGCACACATACATGTGGTCGCTATCGGGGTGCGGGGTCTTGGTGAGCACCTTGGCAGTCACCACATGGTCGAAGGACTCGCCCACGGTGTCGATCGCCTCGACCTCGGTGCCGGTACGGATATATTCGTCCGAAAGGGTCTTGGGATCCTCCGGAATATCGATCATGGTCTTGAGCCAGTCGTAAGAAACGCGCATGTAGCTCTCCTAGTTCTTAATCTCCGCAAAGGGAGGGGTATCAAATGAAGACGTTCGCCTTAGGGTTGTCCAGGTGCCCCCAGGTTGGCGTGAAAGAGGAGCGACGCGTACTAAAGGTACGCGAGCGACGGTTTGAACGCCAAGATGGGGTGCCTGGGCAAGCCTAAAATTGGTTCAGGAAGCGCATATCGCCAGTCATGAGCGTTCTGAGGTCGGGCAGGTCGTAGCGCAGGGCCGCGACGCGTTCGGCGCCAATGCCAAAGGCGAAGCCGGTATACTTCTCGGGGTCGATGCCACAGTTGATAAGAACGTTGGGGTCGACCATGCCGCAGCCCAGGATCTCGATCCAGCCGCTGTGCTTGCAGAAGTTGCAACCCTTGCCGCCGCAGACGTGGCAGCTCACGTCCACCTCGCAGCTGGGCTCGGTGAAGGGGAAGAAGTGCGGGCGGTAGCGCGTCTTACGGTCCTCGCCAAACATGCACTTAACAAAGTAGTCGAGCGTGCCCTTAAGGTCGCCAAAGGTGATACCCTCGTCGACGACCAGGCCCTCGATCTGGTTGAACTGCGGCAGGTGGCAAGCGTCGGCCGTATCGGGACGGTAGACGGTGCCCGGGCAGATCATGTAGATGGGCGGCTTCTGTGACTCCATGGTGTGGATCTGCACGCCCGAAGTCTGGGTGCGCAGCAGCACATCGGACTCGCCGTGGGCGTGAGCCTCGGGATGCGCGACGCTGCCGGGGTTGTTGTCGACCACATAGAACGTGTCGCGAGCCGAGCGGCTCGGGTGATCCATGGGCGCGTTGAGCGCGGTGAAGTTGTAGTAGGAGGTGTCGACCATGGGGCCGGACTCGACGGTGTAGCCGATGCCGCAG
>URWS01000019.1 GCA_900551605.1 uncultured Collinsella sp.
CTTAGTCTCGTGGGCTCGGAGATGTGTATAAGAGACAGATCGTGTACAACGTCAACCATGAGACGCTGACCGCTGAGGACAACATCATCTCTGCTGCTTCCTGCACCACCAACTGCCTCGCCCCGATGGCCAAGGGTCTCAACGACTTCGCTCCCATCGTGTCCGGCATCATGACCACCATTCACGCCTGGACTGGCGACCAGATGCCGCTCGACGGCCCTCAGCGCAAGGGCAACAAGCGTCGTAGCCGCGCCTGCGCCGTCAACATCGTCCCCAACACCACCGGTGCTGCCAAGGCTATCGGCCTGGTTCTCCCCGAGCTCAACGGTAAGCTCATCGGTGCCGCCCAGCGCGTCCCGACGCCGACCGGCTCCATCACCAACCTCTACGCTGTCGTTGACAAGAAGGTCACCGTCGACGAGGTCAACGCTGCTATGAAGGCCTACGCTGCCACCATCTCCGAGACCTTCGGTTACAACGAGGACGACATCGTCTCCACCGACATCATCGGCGAGACCCACGGCTCCATCTTCGACGCCACTCAGACCATGTGCTCTGACCTCGGCAACGGCCAGACCCTCGTTCAGGTCACCTCTTGGTACGACAACGAGAACTCCTACACCTCTCAGATGGTCCGCACCATCAAGTACTTCGAGAAGTTCGTTGCTTAATTTAGCTTTTAGCGAATAGCTCGTTGAGCGTCTAAAGAAGGGCGCGGCCTTATAGGGCTTACACCCTAGGGTCGCGCCCTTTTTATAGGAAATCGTCTGCCGTAATGGGAGGCAGACACGTACGAAAGGTAGAAGCAAACATGGCCTTTACCAAGAAGACCGTCCGCGACATCGATGTCGACGGCAAGCGCGTTCTCGTCCGCGTTGACTTTAACGTGCCTATCAAGGATGGCGTCGTTGGCGACACCACCCGTATCAAGGCTGCCCTGCCCACCATCAACTACCTCGTTGAGCACAACGCTCGCGTCATCCTCATGAGCCACCTCGGCCGTCCCGATGGCACCGGCTTCCAGCCTGAGCTCTCCCTTGAGCCTGTCGCCAAGAAGCTCGCCGAGCTCTCTGGTCTCGACGTTGCCTTTGTCGCCGACACTTACGGCGAGAAGGCTGCCGAGGCTGTCGCTGCCGTCGAGCCGGGCAAGGTTCTCGTTCTCGAGAACGTCCGCTTCGATAAGCGTGAGAAGAAGAACGATCCCGAGATCGCCAAGAAGCTCGCTTCCTATGGTGACGTCTTCGTTCTCGATGCATTCGGCACCGCTCACCGCGCCCAGGGTTCCGTCGTGGGCCCCGCCGCTTACCTGCCTGCCGTTGCCGGCTTCCTGCTCGAGAAGGAGGTCGACACGCTGACCGGAATCTTCGCCGAGCCCGAGCGCCCCTTCGTCGCTATCGTCGGCGGTTCCAAGGTTTCCTCCAAGATCGGCGTTCTCGATCACCTCATCGACTCCGCTGACACCCTGATCATCGGTGGCGGTATGGCCTACACCTTCTTTCTGGCTCAGGGTCTGTCCGTTGGTCAGTCCCTCAAGGAAGAGGACTGGGTCGAGCGCGCCGGCGAGATGCTCAAGAAGGCCGAGGAGAAGGGCGTCAAGATCCTGCTCCCCATCGACAACCGCGTTGCCGATCACTTTGGCGAGGACGCTGTTCCCGAGGTTGTCGCTTCCGACGCTATCCCCGACGATCGTGAGGGCATGGACATCGGCCCCAAGACCGAGGAGCTTTACGCCGAGGCCGTCAAGGGCGCCAAGACCGTGTTCTGGAACGGCCCCATGGGCGTCTTCGAGTTCGACAACTTCGCTCACGGTACCCAGGCTATCGCCGAGGCTGTCGCCGAGGCCGACTGCACCTCGATCATCGGCGGTGGCGACTCTGTCGCAGCTGTCAACAAGTTCAACCTGGCCGACAAGATGAGCTGGATCTCCACCGGTGGTGGCGCTTCCATGGAGCTCGTCGAGGGTAAGGCCCTGCCCGGAGTGGAGGCGCTTCTCGATGCCTAATCGCACCCTTCTTATCGCTGGTAACTGGAAGATGAACAACGACGTCGCCGAGGCCGCCAAGCTCGCCGACGAGCTGGCTCAGGCTCTGCCCGAGGTTCCGGCTGGCGTCGAGGTGCTCGTCTGCCCTCCGACCATCGACATCACCACGGTTCATGACCGCATTCAGGCTGCCCCCATCGCCCTCGGTGCACAGAACGTGTACTGGGAGGCCAAGGGTGCCTTCACCGGTGAGTCCTCTTGCGACATGCTCAAGTCTGCTGGCTGCACCTACTGCATCATCGGTCACTCCGAGCGTCGTGATTACTTCCACGAGACCGACGAGGATCAGAACAAGAAGGCCAAGGCCCTCGTTGCCGCCGGTCTTGTTCCCGTCTTCTGCTGCGGCGAGTCCCTTGAGGTCCGCGAGGCCGGCACCTATGTCGAGCACGTCGTGAACCAGGTCAAGGCTGGCCTTGCTGGTCTTGAGATCACCTGCCCCAAGCAGGTCGTCGTCGCCTACGAGCCCATCTGGGCCATCGGCACCGGCAAGACCGCTACCGCCGAGGACGCTCAGGAGGTCTGCGGCGCTATCCGTGAGACCCTCAAGGAGATGTTCGGCGAGGAGCTCGCTAACGGCATCCGCGTCCTGTACGGTGGTTCCGCTAAGCCCGGCAACATCGCCGAGCTCGTCGCCAAGCCCGACGTTGACGGCGCCCTTGTGGGCGGCGCTTCGCTCAAGGCTGCCGACTTCGCCTCTATGGTCGTCAAGGCAGGCGAGTAGGACATATGGCACAGCGTCATCTTCCTGCACTCCTGATTATCATGGACGGCTGCGGCCTGGCTCCGGCCGATGGCGAGAACGCCGTCGCTGCTGCCAAGACGCCCTTCCTTGACAGCCTGTATGAGAAGTACCCCCACACCACGCTCGGCGCTTCGGGCGAGGACGTGGGTCTTCCCGATGGCCAGATGGGTAACTCCGAGGTGGGCCACCTCAACATCGGTGCCGGCCGCATCGTGTTCCAGGAGCTTTCGCGCATCAACAATGCCATCAAGGATGGCTCCATCGCCAAGAACGAGGTTTTCGTCAAGGCTATGGACGACGTCAAGGCCGAGGGCAAGACTCTCCACCTCATGGGCCTTATGAGCCCTGGCGGTGTTCATTCTCACATGAACCACGTCGAGGCTCTGGTCAAGATGGCTGCCGAGCATGGTGTCAAGACCGTTCGCATCCACGCCTTCATGGATGGCCGCGACGTTGACCCGCAGTCCGGTGCCGGTTACATGAGTGAGTTCTGCGCCTTCCTGGCTAAGATCTCCGAGGAGACTGGTTGCGACGCTCGCGTTGCCACCGTCTCGGGCCGTTATTGGGCCATGGACCGCGATAATCGTTGGGAGCGCATCCAGCGCGCCTACGACGTCATGGTCAACGCGTCCGATGCCGATACCGACCCCGTTGCCGGTATCAAGGCCTACTATGAGAAGGATCCGCGCGGCGACGAGTTCGTCGAGCCCTTCGCTGCCCACAACGAGGGCATCCACGAGGGCGACGCGGCCATCTTCTTCAACTTCCGTCCCGACCGTGCTCGTCAGATGACCCGCGTGTTCACGGACAAGGAGTTCGACGGCTTTGAGCGCGAGCAGATCAAGCTTTCGCACTTTGTGACGATGACCGAGTACGACCCGACGTTTGACGTCGAGGTCGCCTTCCCCAAGACGTTCCCCGAGAACGTCCTGGCCGACGTTATCGCCGCCAATGGCCTGAAGCAGCTGCACACCGCCGAGACCGAGAAGTACGCCCACGTGACGTTCTTCCTCAACGGCGGCATCGAGGAGCCCAAGGAGGGCGAGGAGCGCGTACTCGTCGCTTCCCCCAAGGTCGCTACATACGATCTGCAGCCCGAGATGAGCGCTCCCGAGGTTACCGAGAAGCTTGTCGCCGCCATCAACGAGGATCGCGCTGATTTCTACATCGTGAACTTCGCGAACTGCGACATGGTTGGTCACACCGGTGTCTTCGACGCCGCCGTTAAGGCCGTCGAGGCTGTTGACGATGCCCTATCCAAGGTTGTCCCGGCGATTCTCGCCAAGGGCGGCTTTGCGCTGATCACCGCCGACCACGGCAACGCCGATCACATGTTTGACGTTGCTTCCGACGGTTCCAAGCATCCGTTTACGGCTCACACCACCAACCGCGTGCCGTTCATCATCGTTGATGAGAAGGCACAGCTCACCGGTATCGAGGACGGTCGTCTTTCCGATATCGCCCCGACTATGCTCACCATGGCTGGCCTGGAGCCTTCCGCCGAGATGACGGGCCGCGTGCTCGCCACCGAGGCGTAATAGAAAACAAATACCGTTTTCTAGCAAGGGGGTTGTCCACAATCGGACAACCCCCTTTTGGTATTTCTGCCATTTCTACCCCGTCCCCGAGCGGCAGGTAGGGGAGAGCGGGGGATTGTGGTACAGTACTGGAGTTTGAATTGTTCTATTAAGGAGCTTATCTATGGGTCCGTTCCAGATTCTTCTGTTTGTCGTTTGGGCTATCTCTGCCGTGGCGCTGACGATTCTCGTCCTGATGCATTCCGGTAAGGGCACCGGCGTTTCGGATATGATTGCTAGCTCGCTGTATAACTCCAGCTCTGCCACAGGCGTTATGGAGCAGAACCTTGACCGCCTGACCGTTATCATGGCTGTCGTATTTGCCGTGTGCGTCGTGCTGTGCATGTTCTTCTTCCCGCAGGGTATCGTCGGCTACTAAGCATCGGCGCTTATACGTTTGCAAAGGGTCTCGCATGTGCGGGGCCCTATTTGTTTACATATTTGTAACAGAGTCAAAATATCCCCACATACTTCGCCCAACTAAAGAAATTCTCGACCGTTAACCGGAATTAGCGCCAAATCGTGCATAAAATGCGCTAATGTATTACAAAACGTTGGCCTGTTGTGCATAACCAGCCATAGCGGCGGGCGGCGTTTTGATGGTTCGGATCGGATTGTCTCGACATATGTCCGACTGAACATTTCTTTGTCCTATCTCTTAAGGAGGATGGCATGGCTGATTCTATGTTCCACCAGCCCGTTATGGGTCGTCGCGCCTTTGTTGGCGGCACCCTCGCTGCGAGCTCCATGGCTTTTCTTGCCGCATGCGGCAAGAAGGGCGGCGACACTTCCGGTTCTGAGTCCGGTTCGACGCTGAACTTCTACATCAACAACCCGGTCTGCATCGACCCCTACAATGTCCAGGAGGACCAGGGCACTCAGGTCGAGTACCAGCTCTTTGACGCTCTGACCTCTTATGACGCCGAGAAGGGCGAGATCGTTCCGCTGGCTTGCGAGTCCTTTGAGGCCAACGACGACGCCACCGAGTTCACCTTCAAGATCAAGAAGGCCAAGTTCCACAACGGTGACGACGTTACCTCCAAGTCCTTCAAGCTCGGTTGGGAGCGTCTGGTCAACACCAAGTCGGCTATCGCTACCGAGTACGGCCCTTCCGAGGTCTCTTATCACCTTTCCATGGTCGAGGGCTATGACGACCTGCTTGCCGGTAACGCTACCGAGCTCAGCGGTGTTACTTGCCCCGACGATGAGACCCTCGTCGTCAAGCTGACTTCCGCTTACGCCGACTTCCCCTTCGTCGCCTCTCACCCGGCTCTGTCCCCGGTTCCCGAGTGCGCCGAGTCCGATGTCAAGAGCTTCTACCTTGCCCCGATCGGTAACGGCCCGTTCATGATGGACGGCAAGTGGGAGGATGGTCAGGAGATCAACCTCAAGAAGTTCGACGATTACTATGGCGACAAGGCCAAGATCGATGGCATCCACTTCCAGGTCATCAAGGACATGGAGACCGCCTACAAGGAGTTCCAGGCCGGTAACCTTGACATCTGTGACGTTCCCGTTGCTCAGATCGACGCCGCCAAGAAGGATCGCGGCGTGTCCAAGGACGGCTACACCATGGGTGACGGTGAGCGCATGCTGCTCGGCGCCGAGCCTTCCACCTACTACCTGACCTGCAACAACACGGCCGAGCCGTTCAACAACGCCGACCTGCGCAGGGGTATCTCCCTGGCCATCAACCGTGAGGCCATCTGCAAGACCATCTTCAAGGGTACCCGTACCCCCGCCGACGGCATTGTTCCTCCGGGCATCGATGGCTACAAGGAGGGCGCATGGGAGTTCTGCGCCTACGACGTCGACAAGGCTAACGAGTACCTCGACAAGGTTGCTCCCGCTGGCGCTAACGGCGACCGTGGCATCAGCGTGACCCTTTCCTACAACCAGGACGGTGGTCACAAGGAGATCATGGAGTCCATCATCGGCGACCTCGCCAAGGTTGGCGTTACCGCTGTCTCTGATACCCCCGAGTGGTCTGCCCTGCTCGAGCAGTATCAGAACTTCGACTATCAGTTCGGTCGTCTGGGCTGGATTGCCGACTACCCGATCATGGACAACTTCCTGTATCCGCTGTTCCACTCCGACTCCCTCGGTGGCGACAACCGTTCCGGTTACAACAACCCCGAGTTCGACGCTAAGGTCGACGAGGCTCGCACTACGGTTGACGACAAAGAGCGCGTTGCTAAGATGCAGGAGGCCGACGCAATGGTCGCTGCCGACTGCCCGGTCATCCCGGTGATGTTCTACACGCACACCATCGCCGGCTCTGATCGCATCAAGCACCTCTATGTCGATCCGCAGAAGCATGCCGAGCTGGGTACCGCTGAGCTCGCCTAAGAGTTTGCAGCTTCCGTGAGGGTCAAGTATTTACGTAGACCTCATGGGAAACATACAGTTCTCCCTAACCTGGGGTAAACTGGCTGATGGTAATTTTGGGATGCCGGTCTGGCGATCGGCATCCCATTTAGGTTAATCCCTAGATAGGGGAGTGGTATGGGTAAGTACATCGTTAAACGTGTGCTTCAGTTCATCCCGGTGTTTTTGGGCGTTACGCTGATTCTGTTCGCCCTCCAGAATATCGTGCCGGGAGATCCGATCAAGCTGATCGGTGGAGACAAGGCTCTATCCCCCGAGGTGGAGCTTCAGCTTCGCGTCCGCTATCACCTGGTCCAGTCGGACGAGGACGGCAACGCGATCCTTGACGAGAACGGCGACCCCGTTCAAACGTCGCTCGTGGACCGTTACTTGTATTACATGAACGGCCTGCTTCATGGCGATCTGGGCAATTCGTATCAGCGCAAGCTGCCGGTTACGGAAATCTTTGCCCAGAAGTATCCGTATACGGTTAAACTTGCCGCGTGCGCCATCGTGCTCGAGGCAATCATGGGTATCGGTGCGGGTATCATTTCGGCGGTAAAGCGTTATTCCTTCTGGGATATTTTGGTAACGCTCACCACGTCGATCCTCGTTGCCGTTCCGGCCTTCTGGCTCGGTATGTTGCTGCAGCTGTTCTTTGGCGTCATTCTCAAGGACGCCACGGGCGGTGCATTCTCCATGCCGATCTCGGGTGCCGGCGGTGCCAGCTCTCAGTATCAGGATTGGATGCACTATGTGCTTCCGACCATTACGCTGGCTTCGGTTTCGACCGCTTATGCTGCCCGCATTATGCGCTCACAGCTGCTTGACGTCATGAACCAGGATTACATCCGCACGGCAAAGGCCAAGGGTCTCTCCAATCGTGCGATCATCATCAAGCATGCGCTTAAGAATGCACTCATCCCCGTCGTTACCTATATTGGTGTCGACTTTGGTGGCATGCTTTCGGGCGCCATCCTGACCGAGACGGTCTTCAACTGGCCCGGTATCGGCTATGAGGTCTATCGCGCCATTAGCATGCGTGACTGGCCCATCGTTATGGGCGGCGTTACGCTCATCGTCGTCGTAGTCATGGTGATCAACCTGCTCGTCGACATTAGCTATGCATTCCTCGACCCGCGCATCCGCCTTGGCGGTCCGTCGGATAAGGCCTAAGGGAGGTACGTCTCATGCAGGAAACTGATTCTCAGTCTCAGGAGCAGGCTACCGCCACCAAGGTCGCATCTGCTCCCGCCAAGTCCCGCACGCTGTGGGGCGACGCTTTTAAGCGTCTTCGTAAGAACAAGCTCGCCGTTATCGGTGTCTGCTGGATCATCATCGTCGTTGTGGTTGCCCTGACCGCAGATCTGTGGGCTAAGCCCTGGCTCGGTTCGCCGACGGCTTCCGATTCGACTACCATGGCCGAGACATCGCTGCTGGCTCCGTGTGCCGAGCACCCGTTTGGCACCGATGCCCTTGGTCGTGACATTCTCGTCCGTGTTATCTACGGTGCACGCGTTTCGCTGTCCGTCGGCATTATGGCCACCGCCATCTCCACGTTGATCGGTCTGGTCATGGGTGCCCTGGCCGGTTTCTACGGCGGCATCTGGGATACGATCATCATGCGCTGTGCGGATATCTTCCTAGCGTTCCCGTACGTGCTGTTCGTCGTCGCCATGATCGCTGTTATCGGCCGTGGCCTTCAGAACGTCTTCATCGCCATCGGTATTCTCGGCTGGCCTTCGATTGCGCGTGTCTTCCGCTCTGCAATCTTGACGGTCAAGGAAAACGACTATGTTGACGCTGCGCGCGCGATGGGTGCATCTGATGCCCGTATCGTCGTGCGTCACATCTTCCCGAACTCCGTCGCCTCCATCGTGGTCTACGCGACCATGAACATTGGTGGCGCCATTCTGACCGAGTCCGCTCTGTCCTTCCTCGGCATGGGCGTTATTCCGCCTACGCCTTCGTGGGGCTCCATGATTCAGGACGGTCAGCAGTATCTTCTGACTGCTCCCTGGATGATGATCATGCCCGGTCTGGCAATTCTCTCGACGGTGCTCGCCTTCACCCTGCTGGGTGACGGTCTGCGCGACGCCCTCGACGTCAAGATGAAGGACGCATAAGGATGAAGAAGAACAAGAACTATGTGGACCTGAAGGACCAGCCGGTTCCCGAGGGCCAGCATCTGCTCGAGGTCGACGACCTTAAGATGTATTTCCACACCGAGGATGGCGTCGTTCGCGCTGTCGATGGTGTGTCCTACACGCTCGATCGTGGCGAGACCCTTGGTGTCGTCGGTGAGTCCGGCTCTGGTAAGTCCGTGACTGCCATGACCATCATGGGCCTTATCTCGATGCCTCCGGGAAAGATCGAGGGCGGCGACGTTCGCTATCGCGGCCGCTCCATCCTCGAGATGACCGAGGAAGAGATGCAGCACATTCGCGGCAACGATATCGCGATGATCTTCCAGGATCCTATGACCTCCTTGAACCCGGTTTATAAGATCGGCAAGCAGGTGGGCGAGGGCCTTCGTCTGCACCGTGGCTACTCCAAGCAGGAGGCGCTCAAGCGTGCCACCGAGCTTTTGGACCTCGTTGGTATTCCCGAGCCCGAGAAGCGCGTCAACGAGTATCCGCACCAGTTCTCTGGCGGTATGCGTCAGCGCGTCATGATTGCCATGGCTCTTGCCTGCGATCCCGATATTCTGATTGCCGACGAGCCCACGACTGCTCTGGACGTTACCATCCAGGCTCAGATTATTGAGCTTATGCAGGAAATGCAGGAGAAGAACGGCAACGCCATCATCATGATTACCCATGACCTGGGCGTCGTTGCCGATATGGCCGATAAGATCATGGTTATGTACGCCGGCCGTCCCGTCGAGTTCGGTACTGCTGAGGAAATCTTCTACGAGAGCCGCCACCCCTACACCTGGGGCCTTATCCGCTCCATCCCGGAGCAGGCCATCGAAGAGAAGAAGCCGCTTACGCCGATTCACGGCAACCCGCCTTCGCTCATGAACCTGCCCGAGGGCTGCGTGTTCTCGCCTCGTTGTCCCTATGCGACCGATAAGTGCCGCAAGCAGCGCCCCGAGCGCGTTGTCACCGAGTCTGGTCATTACTCTGCGTGCCACTACTCCGGTGACCCCGAGTTTCTCAAGAACGCTCCTGAGACGTCCCGTACGCGCAAGGATTCCAAGAAGGGAGGCGAGGCGTAATGGCAGATACCAACGAGCGTACTCCGTTGCTGAAGGTCGAGCACCTCTCTAAGGAGTTTCCCGCTGAGTCCGGCATGTTCGCCAAGCGCTTCTCCAAGCGTGTCGTCTCTGCTGTGAACGACATCTCTTTTGAGATTTATCCTGGCGAGACCTTTGGTCTGGTTGGTGAGTCTGGTTGCGGTAAGTCCACGACGGGTCGCACCATCATGCGCTTGACCAAGCCGACCGCCGGTAAGGTGTTCTTCCAGGGCAAAGATGTTGCCGAGATGAGCAAGCATGAGATCAAGGACATGCGTCGCGAGATGCAGTTTATCTTCCAGGATCCTTATGCTTCGCTCAACCCTCGTATGACCATCGGTGAGATTGTCTCTGAGCCCATGACCATTCACGGCGTGGGCACCAAGGAGGAGCGCATTGAGCGCGTCCGCGAGCTTCTCGACGTCGTTGGACTGAACCCCGAGCACATCAACCGCTATCCGCATGAGTTCTCCGGCGGTCAGCGTCAGCGTGTCGGCATTGCCCGCGCTTTTGCGCTGAAGCCCAAGCTGATTATCTGCGACGAGCCGGTTTCCGCTCTGGATGTTTCCATTCAGGCCCAGGTTCTGAACCTGCTCAAGGAACTGCAGGACAAGTTCGGTACCGCGTATCTGTTTATCGCCCACGACCTGTCCGTCGTACAGCACATCTCCGATCGCGTTGCCGTTATGTATCTGGGTAAGATGGTCGAGGTTTCGGACTGGAAGACGCTCTATAGTGAGCCTCACCATCCGTACACGCAGTCGCTGCTGTCTGCCGTGCCGGTGCCCGATCCGGATATCCAGAAGACCCGTAAGCGCATCATCCTTGCCGGCGATCCGCCGTCACCGCTGGATCCGCCGACCGGTTGCCGTTTCCACACCCGCTGCCCGATCGCGCAGGGCATCTGCTCTGAGAAACTTCCCGAGTTTAAGGAAGTTGCACCGGGTCACTGCTGCGCCTGCCACTTCGCCGAGCCGTTCCCGATCAAGGAATCGCACATCGACCTGTAGTCGGTTGTTCTCGTCCGGGCCCGCCCTGGTGTTGCTTTTCAGAACGTCCTCGGACATGCAAGAAACCCCCGCTGCGCACTTTGTGAACTGCACCCCAAAACTTGGACGGCTTAAATAAGAACTACGCCGCAAGGGA
>URWS01000020.1 GCA_900551605.1 uncultured Collinsella sp.
AAGGGCAACGCCTCCGAGGAGGCCAACGAGGCCGATGAGGGCCAGGTCTTTGAGCAGGGCACCGAAGCCGGTAAGGAAGTCGCGAAGGGCACGACCATCTCGTACAAGGTCTCGAGCGGCCCGGATACCACGTCCGTCCCCGACCTGACCGACATGACCGAGGCCCAAGCACGCAACGCCCTCGATATGGCAGGCTTTGGCGTCGACGTGAGCTACCAGGAGAACGACTCGGTTACCGAGGGCACCGTGATCAGCTGGAACCCCAGCGGCAAGCAGAAGCCCGGCGCCACGATTACCGTCGTCATTGCCAAGAAGTCCGGCAAGGCCAGCGTTCCGGGCAACCTGTACGGCAAGAGCATCTCCGCCGCCGTCACCGCGCTCAACAACGCCGGTTTCTATAACATCGGCTTCTGTGACCAGAACGGCAATCCCGTAAGCGGTAACGAGGATGCCACCGTTACGGGCGTCTCCCCCACCGGCAAGCAGTCCACCGACAGCACGATCACGCTGACGGTCGCTCTCTCCGGCTCGGGCTCGGGCACGAGCGCGGGCGACGATTCCGGCACGACTAACTAGTCGACGACCCATCACCTGCAGCGGCTAGGGCCGCAAACATATTCGCTCAGAAGCGCCCGCTTGCTCCCCCGCAAGCGGGCGTTTTGTTTATCGACAGACGAAGGCTCCGCGACAACGCAAAGAGGCCCGCAAAAGCGGGCCTCCCCTCGACAGCTTGGCCAAGCAATTTGAACTTTTCAGTTGTTACTTGCTACATGAACCCGAACGCGGCCTCGACCGGCTATCTGCAGGCCCCGGTCTCCCAGAATATAGGCCCCATCGCCCCTGGCGCACATCCGATCGCCTCCCCGTCAGTCCCCCGTTTGGCAAAACCAAGGCTAGTACGCACCCGAGCCTGCGAAACGGCCACCGGGGAGACCCTCCAGAAGTTTAATTGCCAGGGCTCGGTCCCTGTTGTCCGCCTTTGCCAGGACTTCCTCTTCCTCGGTCAGGTTCGACAGGAACGAGAACCCGATGCGAACGGACTCGCTTAGTTCCTTCGGGCTGGGAGCGGGAACGGCAAGGGCGCCTATGTCCTCAAGGTCAAACTCCTCGTCCGATCTCTCCCTGAGCCAGCGCTCGGCATCAAACACCGACTTTTCATGACCAGGCGGCCAGGACATGGACCCGCTGTGCAACCCGTTTGAATCAACCCAGATTTTGAGGACCGAGAGTCTCCTGACGAGGTCGAGATCCAGGCTTCTAGCCAACGGCGCTTTGCCCATAATCCATGCGAGGTCGTACATGTCGCGCGCCGTCGTAGTCCTGTTCAGCCTTGCGACCTTCTCCGCGATGTTCTCCTCAAGCCTGACCGTCTTGATCGCCGGAAGAGGAGCCGCATACTGCCTGTGAATCGGCATGGCGACCCACGTCCTCTCGACGGGCTCGAGCCACGGCGCGGGCGAGAAGTCGAGTTTTGTCGCAAGGGACGGCTCTCGGACGAAGCCGCTCTCGAACACGACGGACCACTTTCCGCGGCGCTCCCTCACGCCGTAGCGGAAAGGGCCTATGGACAGGCCGTCCACTGCGCTCGCAAAGGCCTCGGCGACCTCGTCCCTGCCCAAGTCGAAATCGGACACCGAGAAGTCGAGGTCGAGCGAGAAGCGCCCCTCGTTGCCCGCATAGAGCTTCCTGATTGCCGTTCCGCCCTTTATCGCCACGAAGTCGAGGTCTCCGTCGTCGTGAAGCCGCTGGAGCAGGAGGTCCTGCGCCACATCCACCACCGCGGCCTCTCGACCCTGGGCTCCGGCGTTTCTCGGGGTGTGCCTCGCGATGTGACCGGGCTGTATGTTTATCGTCTTCATAGAACCTGCTCCAGCTCCCTCGGGTCGAACGGCAGCAGCGTGTCCGACACCTTCCACCTCTCGTCGTTTCTGATGGCGCTTCCGCGGGGGCCGAACCTCACCTTCGAGCCGGTTTCGATGCCCAGGGAAACCCTCTCGGCAAGATCGGGCCTCATGCCGGAGATGAGATAGCCCGTCCTCGACCAGACGGACTGCGGCCTTCCCGCCAGCTCATCCAGCAGCGGCTCCCCTCTCATCTCGTATGCGACGTCGAGAAGCCATTCGAGCGCCCCTTGCCACGATCTAACGGCACTCGGCTTCTGGGCCATGTGCACCACTATGGACTCAGGGCGAAGGCAGGGGACGCCCCTTGCCTCGACGGGGCCGATGGCGCTCTCGAACACCGAGGGGGATATCTCCCTCGGGACCTTTACCGAAGGGCGCCTCTCGAAGGAGACTTCGATGCGGGCCGGCACCCTGTCTGCGAGTCCGAGCGCCCAGGCCGCCGTCTGCATCGTCAGCGCGCATTTGGAGCCAGGATGAGAGAGCATGAACGCCTTGATGGGGAGAAGGGGGTCTGCGGTCGAGTATGGCCCCGCGCTCTCGGCGGGGGCGAACTCCCAGACCCCCCTCTGGGGGGTCTCCAGCAGCCAGCCGAGCTTCCTAAGCCTGTCGGCGATGGCGTAGCCTTGCGCGACCACGCCCGACTCCTCGGCTATGGACGTCAGCTCGGCCATTGTGACCAGCTCCGGCCTGTCGAGTTCGAGGGCTTCCACTACAGGACTCAGCCATTGCGGTATGTAACGTGCCATAGCTATCACCTTTATCACTGATACAGTAATAATCATTCTATATTTGACACGTTTCGATTGCAATGCGCATAGAACAACCGGCCCTGCATGTCCTGCATGTTTGAGCAAATCGGGAATCCGGTCGATGATTTCGCCCGCCAGGTGGACGTCGCGCCGAGGAGCCGCGCGACTACTTTGCCACCTTCGACTGCTTCCCGGCCGATGAGCGGCTCGCCGTTCGCTTCGGTACCCACTGGGTTGCCACTATGCCGTGTAGCAGGCGGTTGTCGATGCGTGCTGCGATGATGCCCATGTGATGTTGGCTTCCTTCCTTTGCTTGCGAGGCGCGTCACTCGTCCTGCTGGGCCGCGGGCCCATCGTTCAGCGTGGCCTGCCTGCGCGGGGCATGCCGGGAATTGATGTGGTCGTATGCGTAGGCGATCTCCGCGACGGGGACCTCCACGTGGTAATGGGCGGAAATGTCAGAGAAGCTCGTGCGGAATGCGATCGAGGTAGGCTCTGTGTCTCGGGGATGTTCATGCGGCTGGTCCTCCTTTCGCCATACACCTTACGGGCGGGGTGGTGCTCGGGACGGGTTGGCGCCAGTGTTTCGTCACGGGCGCGTGCGCTTCGGCACTCCATGCTACATCTGAGTGGCATATGGCGACTTCTCGACACTCGCGCTCGACACAGCGAGCGGAAATGGCGCTGCCTGCCGAGCGCCTCACGGGCGCATCCCGACCGCAGAAGTGAGCGCGAAGGCTCGTCGAAGTGCTGGGTGGGGGACCGGCGGTCTGGATACGCGGTTTCGTTCGGCGAAGGCGGCGAGGCGAATGGCATGGCGAACGTACGGGTTTGACGTGAACGGGTTGCCCGTGGCGGCGTGGTATCGGGAGGAGACGGTCGAGCAGGTGCTCGCGCCGCTGCTCGCCCGTCTCGCGCGCTCGCATCAGGAGAAGGGGTCGCAGGCCCATCTCGGCGACCCGGTGCGCATACGCTATTGCGACCGGGACGGCCACGTGTCGCGAACGGATATCGTCCGCCAGGTGGACGTCGCGCCGCGAAATGCAGACTCGTCCCAATCGTCGGTAAGGGGTGCCGCGGGCGATACGATGGAATCTACGGACCGCACCGCGCCGCCGAGATTGCGACGCGAATGCAGGCGATGCGCCCGAAAAACTCCTCCGCGCATGTAGGGCGAAACGCCAGATTGGAGCTCCATGAACGATTTCTCCCTCTACTCCCCCACCCGCTTTGTCTTTGGACGAAAAGTGACCGACAAGGTTGGGGAGACGCTGTCCGTCTCCGGCTACCGCCGAGCTCTCATTGTCTACGGCAAGGGTTCCGCAGTTCGCTGCGGAACGCTCGACCGCGTGAGAGCATCGCTCGATGCCGCGGGCGTGGAGCACATCGAGCTTGGAGGGGTGCGTCCAAACCCCGAAATAGGCTTGGTACGAGAAGGCGTCGAGCTCGCACGAGAAAACGACGTCGACATCATCCTGCCCGTGGGCGGCGGCTCAGCCATGGACTGCGCGAAGGCCATCGCGCTGGGGGCGGTATACGACGGCGACGTATGGGACTTCTTCCGCAAGCGCGCCGTTCCCGCCGACCGCATCGACGTCGCCTGCGTGGTGACCATCCCCGCATCCGGTTCCGAGGCCTCTAACTCCTGCGTTATCAGCAACGACGAGGAGCACCTCAAATGCGGCATTAACACGGACCTCAACCGCCCGGCCATCGCCTTCCTCGACCCGGAGCTGACCTTCACCCTGCCCGCCTACCAGACCGCCGCGGGAGTGACCGACATGATCGCCCATATCATGGAGCGACCCTTCTCCGGCGAGCCCGCCGTGGGCGTAACCGACAACATCGCCTGCGGGCTCGTGCGCGCTGCGATGGAGGCGGCGCCCAAGGTGATGGAGAACCCCGATGACTACGACGCCCGCGCCGAGATCATGTGGGTGGGCACGCTCGCCCACAACGGCCTCGCCGGCTGCGGCCTGGGTGTCCCCGGCCTGCGCGACGGCGATTGGACCTGCCACGGCCTTGAGCACGAGCTGTCCGCACTGGACACCAAGATCACGCACGGCGCCGGCCTCGCCGTCATCTTCCCCGCCTGGATGCGCTACGCATGGCGAGAGCACCCCGAGCGCTTCCTGGAGTTCGGCGCCCAGGTCTTCGGCATCGAGCCCGTCGATCCGGACGCGGACGAGCTCGATGTGGAGGTAACCCTCGAGCAGGCAATCGAGTACGCGGTCGAAGAGACCATCAACGAGCTGCAGGATTTCTTTGTCTCGCTGGAAATGCCGCGCACGCTATCGGAGCTCGGAGTTACCGAGGACGATATCGAAAAGATGATTCCGGGCCTCAAGATCAACCGCGGAGAGCTCTTCGGCAGCTTCAAGAAGCTCACGCTGGACGACGCGAGAAAGATTTACCGCAGCGCACTCTAGGAAACAGATGCCAATCCCCCACGGGCGAGCAGCACGGCGGCCCCGCAAACCAGAAACGGCGCCGCTCCCGCGACGCCGTCGTATTCCCTGGTGCCCCCGGGCGGATTCGAAAACTCCCCCCCGCGGGGAAATTGGTGACGCGGGTGTCGACGGCCCGAATCCGCCGGCGGCCCCCACAAACCAGAAACGGCGCCGCTCTCGCGACGCCGTCATAATCTTCTGGTGCCCCCGGGCGGATTCGAACCGTCGACACCCGCTTTAGGAGAGCGGTGCTCTATCCCCTGAGCTACGGAGGCATGTTGTACTAGTGTAGCAGATTTACTGCATCGCAATACGTCGCATGACTAGACTTCGAAGTTGCGGTGGAATAGTTCCTGTCTGAAGCATCTAAAGCCGTATTTAGGAACTATTTCACCGCAACTTATGAGGAGCTAGTTGCCTTTGTGGAAGAGGTTTTTGATAACGGAGGGGATGCTCTTGGCGCCCTTGGCCGTCACATCGATAAAGTCAGGCGAACGCACGAGCTTATCCTCGTCGACGTACTTGCGGACAGCACGAAGCGTCTCTTTGTCGTCGCGCGTCGAAAACGTAAAGTGACCGTTGTCCTTGGTGAAGATGGCAAAACGCGTGATCTTCTTGGTGCCGCGTAAAACCTCGGCGGCGATATAGTCAACCTCGTCCCACGGGATTTGAATATAATCCTCGGGATTGCGCTCGTTGTAATACTCGAACGCCTTATTGCCCACCATCACGTTACCGTGGCTGGTAAGCCCCATCAGGCAGGTTGCCGGCGTTGCCAGATCGACCGTGCTGTTCTGAGATTGCGCCATGCGCGCCTCGCCCTCCAAATAAAACAATCGGACCGCATCCAGTGTACCCACCGGGTGCGGTCCGTTTCGATGGCTCAAAAGCCCTTGCCTAGCAATTCTCGGTCTTAAGCCGAAGCGTGCTTACATGAAGCCGCAGACGCGACCGATGATGCCGATGGCGAAGAGAGCCAGGATGATGACGATCGGGCTGACCTTCTTCTTGAGGAGCTTGCAGACCAGCAGGGTCAGGCACACGGCGGCAAGGCCGGGGATGAGCTGATCAAGGTTGGCCTGAAGCGTGGTGACCTTCACCTGATCAAGGGCGTTAGCACCGATGGAGTTATACATCGTCAGTGCTTCCTTGACACCCTCAGAACCGGAGGGCAGGTTAGCCCAGTCGATAAAGGCGCCAGCAGACTGCGTGACCTTGGAGACGACCGGGGTGAAGGAGATGGACACCCAGCGCTCGACCAGGGCGCCGATGATGAACATACCCAGGATGGATGCACCCTCGGTGACCTTGCCCATCAGACCGCCGGAGAGGTCCTTGGCGATGGAGGAGCCGACCTTGTAGCCAAACTCCTGCGTGTACCACAGGAAGGCGTAACGGATGATGTTCCACGCGAAGAAGAACAGCAGCGGACCGGCGATGCTGCCGGACAGGGCCAGGGAAGCGCCCAGAGCGCCCAGAATCGGGCGAAGGGTGAACCAGAAGGCGGGGTCGCCGACACCGGCGAGCGGGCCCATCATACCGACCTTGACGCCCTGAATGGCGACGTCGTCAATCGGGGCACCGTTGGCGCGCTCCTCCTCGAGAGCGAGGGTAACGCCAATGACGGGGGCGGAAACATAGGGGTGGGTGTTATAGAACTCCAGGTGGCGCTTAAGAGCGGCAATCTGGTCATCCTTGCTGGTGTAGAGCTTCTTGATCGCAGGGATCATTGCGAAGCACCAGCCGCCGTTCTGCATACGCTCGTAGTTCCACGAGCCCTGAAGGAACTGATGACGGAAGCAAACCTTCTTGCGGTCAGCCTTGGTGAGCTGAATCTTGTTCTCTGCCATATGTATCACTCCCCTCCTACTCGTAATCGTTCAGAATGTCGCCGAGCGGGTCACCGGAGCCGCCGCCCATGCCGCCACCCTGCTTGGCCAGATCCTTAAGGCCAAGGTAGATGAGGGCAAGGGAGATGCCGATGAGGCCAAGGGCGATCAGCGTGAGCTGAGGGATGGCAGCAAGGACAAAGCCGAGGATGAAGAACGGCCAGGTCTCCTTGGTGGCCATCATGTTGATGACCATGGCGTAACCGACGGAAGCGACCATGCCGCCGCCGACAGCCATACCGCCGGACAGCCAGTCGGGCATAGCGTTAAGCGCGTTGGTAACAGCCTCGGCCGGGATGATGCACAGAAGTACTGCCGGGATGGCGATACGAAGGCCCTGCATGAGGATAGCAGCGTACTGCCAGCGCTCGATGCCGGAGAAGTCGCCCTTCTCGGCGCAACCGTCCATGGCGTGAGCGATAGCGGTAGCCAGGGTACGGCAGATCATGGTCAGGAACAGACCAGCGACCGACAGCGGGACGGCGACGGCGATGGCGGCGGTAACGGCCTTTGCCGAATCGGTGGCGCCACCGTTGAGGGCGAGCACCATGATGATCGAAGAAGCGACCGAGGCCAGAGCGGCGTCAGGCGCGACAGCGGCGCCAACGTTAGCCCAGCCAAGGGCCATCATCTGGAGCGAACCGCCCAGGAGGATGCCCTCCTGAAGGTGACCGGTTACGAGACCGATAAGCGTGCATGCCACGAGCGGCTGATGGAACTGGAACTCATCCAGAATGCCTTCCATACCGGCAAGCAACGCGACAATCGCAACAAGCAGAATAGTGATTGCAGACATGTATCGGACCCTCCTTTACTATGCTTGAGCGGCCAGTTCGGCCTTAGCTTTCTTCAACATGGCGTCGAGATCCTCGGAGGAATCCGAAGGAACCTTGCGGACCTCGAACTTGACGCCCTTGGCCTTGAGGGCCTCGAGAGTCTTGACGTCGTCATCGCCCATAGCGACGGCGTTGGTGACGACGACCTTGCCCTTGGAGTGAGCCATGGAACCGATGTTGACTTCCTTGATGTCGACGCCGGCCTCGATGGCCTTGAGCAGATCCTGCGGGTTCTCAAAGAGCAGCATGGCCTTGGTGTCACCAAAGCGCGTGTCCTTGACGACCTCGGCCATCTTCTTGATGGGCACGACGTTGGCATGGACTCCCGGAGGGGCAGCCTGCTCGATCATGGTCTTGCGGAGCTCGTCGTGAGCAACGCCGTCGGAAACCACGATGATGCGGTTGGGGTTGATCTGCTTGGTCCACGTGGTGGCCACCTGACCATGAAGCAGACGGGTGTCGATACGGACGTGGGCAATCTTGATGTGCCCGTCGCCGATGACCGTTCCCGGAGGGATGGCGCCTGCAGGAGCAGCGGCGGCCGCAGCCGGCTTCTTCTCCTCGGGCTCCAGAGACTCGGGCTTGACGCGCACGCCAGCCTTAGCCTCAGTCACGAGATGTTTTGCGATCGCATGTGCAGTGTTCTTTGCGTCAAAGCGCTGCGAATATGCCTCGATGAGCATAGGCAGGTTGACACCGGTGACGATAGCCCAAGAATCGTGGCCCTCGATGAGCCCGCTGATCTGGTTGAACGGCGTGCCGCCCCACAGATCAACGAGGAAGAGCACCTGCTCCTGGTCCTCGAAGGAAGCGACTGCTTCCTCGACCTTGGCGCGGAAATCGTCGGGGCCCATGCTCGGCTCGAGCGAGACCACGGCAACAGACGGCTGATCGCCAAAGACCATCGAGCCCGTCTGCTTGATTCCAGCTGCCAAGTCCCCGTGGCTAGCAAGAACAATACTTACCATCACATAACCTCCTTTTTGTCTACGTATTTCCTACACGACATGAAAGGAGTATACCTGTTTGGATTGTGGAATTATAGCTAAATTCGCAAAAGGTTGGATTATTTGTTTAAACGTCTAAGTTTGTTACAAATTGATTACATTGCTGGTTTACAGCTCATTGCCTGATAAAACGTGATTTGCCGATTGTTTCCAAAGACATATACAGGCGCACTGTTCGTTAAAACCGCTTTTAGGTGGATCCCAATGCGCCTGCGTACCGCCATTTTGTTTAAACAGACATGACTTGACTAACCGAAGCAAATATGTTTAGAACTCTAGCCCATGCAGTCATTGGATGTTAGGCGATGTGGAGTGGGTTGGCGGCGTCGACGGCATCGGAGGGGTCATCGGGTACAGTGTCTGCCGGGTCCTCGTCGGGGGTCTCGATCTGTTTGATCATGACCTCTTGGCCCTGCAGCAGGTATGTCTCGCCGCTACCGCAATGGGGGCAGGTCTTGCCGTGCTCGACCGTCGCGTAGTCGCAGCCGCATGCCTCGCAATGTGTCACGGCCTCGACGGGCTCCACGATAAGCTCCGCGCCCTGCGCGATAGGCTTTTTATCTGCTGCCCAGCGCCAAGCGTCGAGCAGCAAGTCGGGAACGACGCCCGAGACCTCGCCCAGTAGCAACGTCACGCTCGAAACGCGACGCACGCCATGAGCGCGCGCCACATTCTCGACATCGCGAATGATGTGATAGACGATTCCCAATTCATGCAAGGCGAATACCTTTCAACAATGGTTGATGCGATGTCAGCCAAACGTCAGCGAGCGGCGATCCAGGTGCCCCAGGTTGCCCCGAAACAAGGCGTCCGCTGGGCTTTTGCCCGCGGCGCCGAAGTTGAGGGGCAAGATGGGGTGCCTGGGCGCCGCGCAGCGTCGGCAGTGCCGCCGTTCGTTAGAACGGCGGAACCTAATGACCAAACTTAATTTTGATGGCACGCTTGAGCGCGTACTTGCCCAGGCTCGGCAGCTTTTGCTCGTATTTGACCATCGTGGAGCACTCGGGGCGGTCGCGATCAAGGTGAATGGCGTCGAACGCGCACTTGGTGGTGCACAGGCCGCAACCGATGCACTTGTTGGGGTCGACGATCGAGGCGCCGCAACCCAGGCAGCGGGCGGTCTCGGCACGCACCTGCTCCTCGGTAAAGGTCTCGACATACTCGCTAAACGGTTCGGCCTTCTCGCGCTCACGGTCGACGTGGGCCACCTCGCGGCTGGCGTTGTCATAGCTCTCAATCACCACGTCATCGCGATCGAGCGCGCTGTACTTACGCTGGTTGCGGCCAATGGTGAGCGTAGAGCCCGGCTGCACAAAGCGATGGATGGATACCGCGGCCTCGTGACCGGCGGCGATGGCATCGATGGCAAAGCTGGGGCCGGTGTAGACGTCACCGCCCACAAAGATGTCGGGCTCGGCGGTCTGATAGGTCTGGGGATCGGCAAGGGCGCCCTGGCCACGGCCGAGCTCGACCTTGGAGCCGGCCAACAGGTCGCCCCACACGATGGACTGACCGATGGACATGACCACGCGGTCGGCGTCCACGCGACGCAGGTCGTTCTCGTCGTACTCGGGCGCAAAACGGCCCTCGTCGTCGAAGACACGCGTGCAGCGCTTGAAGGTAATGCCGCGCACACGGCCGGCATCGTCCAGATGGACCTCCTTGGGGCCCCAACCGCAGCTGATGTGCGCGCCGTCCTCAATGGCCTCGCGACGCTCCTCCTCGCTGGCGGGCATCTGGGCCTCGCTCTCCAAGCAGAACATCTCAACGTGCGCCGATCCCAGACGGCAGGCGTTGCGGGCGACATCGATCGCCACGTTACCGCCGCCCACCACGATGGTACGGCCGGGCAGCGCATCGATCTTGCCGCTGTTGACCTCACGCAAAAAGTCGACGGCCACGGTCACGTCCTCGGCATCTTCGCCCGGAATACCGGCAAGGCGGCCGCCCTGACAGCCAATGGCAACATAGAAGGCCTTAAATCCCTGCTCGCGCAGGTCATCGAGCGTCACATCGCGACCGACCTCCACGCCGTAGCGAAACTCGGCACCCATCAGGCGAATGACCTCGACCTCGGCCTCGATGACGTCCTTTTGCAGCTTAAAGCTGGGGATGCCGTAGGTGAGCTGTCTCTTATACACATCTGACGCTG
>URWS01000021.1 GCA_900551605.1 uncultured Collinsella sp.
AATCCAAGGGTTATACCCTAAGAGCAAACCACCCCTTTTAGGGGTGGTTTTGATTCCCCTTGTATGTTCAGTTTGTTTACATACCGTTTAGGCTGATTTCTCTACCGTTTACGGGTATTTCGCGTTACACTTCTAAACAAAAGAGTAAAACACTTAGTAAACAAAACAAAACGAAACACGCGTCTGTTTACTGAACATGCAACTAGGGGAGGACGTACATGGATAAGATCAAGCTCGGTTTTGTGCCCACGCGCCGCAGCATCTTTAGCGCACCGGACGCGCTTAAGTATCGCGGCCTGACGGCTGATCGCCTGCGCGAGATCGGTGTCGACATCGTGGACATCGACGA
Source organism: uncultured Collinsella sp. (assembly GCA_900551605.1). Taxonomy (GTDB): domain Bacteria; phylum Actinomycetota; class Coriobacteriia; order Coriobacteriales; family Coriobacteriaceae; genus Collinsella. Next base: position 350 of record URWS01000021.1, read on the forward strand.
CATTAACGACGAGGGCCTGCTGTTTGACGACAGCCATATCGAGCCTATCGTCAAGAAGTTCCGCGCCGAGGGCGTCGACGGCATCATGCTGTGCCACGCCAACTTTGGCACCGAGTACGTTTGCGCCCGCCTTGCCCGCGAGCTCGGTCTGCCTGTGCTGCTGTGGGGCCCGCGCGACGAGCGCCCCGAGCCCGACGGCACCCGCCTGCGCGATAGCCAGTGCGGCCTGTTCGCCACTGGCAAGGTTCTGCGCCGCTTCCAGGTTCCCTTTACCTATATGACCAACTGCCGCCTGACCGATCCCGAGTTCGAGCGCGGCGTCTGGGACTTTTTGGCCGTGTGCAACGTGGTCAAGACCTTCAAGCACACGCGCATCCTGCAGATGGCGACCCGTCCGTTCGACTTCTGGTCCACCATGTGCAACGAGGGCGAGCTGCTTGAGAAGTTCAATATTCAGCTTTCGCCCATCCCCATGACCGAACTTGTTCAGGCTGTGCGCGACGCTCAGGCCGACGAGCAGGCCATGGCCGCCATGCTCGACCACATTCGCAACAGCTTTGAGATCTGCATACCCGAGGACAAGGTCCCCGCGGTCGCAGGGCTCGCCATCGCTATGAAGCGCCTGGTCGAGAAGTACGGCTGCAACGCCGGCGCCATCCAGTGCTGGAACGCCCTGCAGGACGAGCTGGGCATTATGCCCTGCGCCGCCAACGCCATCCTCAACGAGATGGGCATTCCCGTCGTATGCGAGACCGATATCCACGGCGCCATCACGGCGCTGATGGTCGAGGCCGCCGACCTGGGCCGTCACCGCGGCATGTTCGCCGACTGGACCGTGCGCCATCCCGATAACGAGAACGGCGAGCTGCTGCAGCACTGCGGCCCCTGGCCCTGCAGCTGCGCGGCCGTCAAGCCCAAGCTCACCTACCCGCTGGCTTTCGACCACCCCGGCGCGCTGACGGCCGAGGCCAAGCACGGGGATCTCACCCTTGCCCGCTTTGACGGCGACAACGGCGAGTATTCGCTGCTGCTGGGCAACGCCCGCGGCATCGACGGCCCGGCCGGCATGGGCACCTATCTGTGGGTCGAGGTCGACAACCTCAAGCGCCTCGAGGCCAAGATCGTCGAGGGCCCCTACATCCATCACTGCGTCGCTATTCACGCCAACGTGGTGCCGGTGCTCTACGAGGCCTGCAAGTACATTGGCATCCAGCCCGACCTGTACGACCCCATTGAAGAAGACGTCAAAGCCTACCTGCGAGGAGAGTAGAAATGGCAACTATCGAAGAGCTTGAGTCCCTGCGTTGGGACCTTCGCCGCGATTGCGTCGATATCATCATGGCTGGCGCCGGCGGCCATATTGGCGGCGACATGTCGGTGGTCGACGCCCTCATGACCCTCTATGCTAACCACCTTAACATTTCGCCCGAGACCGTCGACGATCCCAACCGCGACCGCTTCGTGCTCTCCAAGGGCCACGCCATGGAGGCCTACTACGCGGTGCTGTGCCACGAGGGCTATCTGGACCTCGATGACGTCAAGGCCCGCTTCTCCAAGTTCGGCAGCCCCTACATCGGCCACCCCAACAACAAGCTCAAGGGCATCGAGATGAACTCCGGTTCGCTGGGCCATGGCCTGCCCGTGGCCGTCGGCATGGCGCTTGCCGGCAAGATGGACGGCCGCGACTACCGCGTCTACACCATCATGGGCGACGGCGAGCTTGCCGAGGGCTCGGTCTGGGAAGGCGCCATGAGCGGCGGCAACTACCAGCTCGATAACCTGTGCGCGCTCGTGGACCGTAACCGCCTGCAGATCAGCGGCAGCACCGAGGACGTCATGAAGCAGGATTCGCAGGAGGAGCGCTGGGCTGCCTTCGGCTGGAACGTGCTCTCCATTCCGGGCAACGACGTTCGGGCCATCGACGCCGCGCTGACGCTTGCGGCCGAGACCTGCGGAAAGCCCACGGTCATCATCCTCAACACGGTGAAGGGCTATGGCTCGCCCGTCATGGAGGATAAGGCCGCCTGGCATCATCACCTGCCCAACGATGAGGAATATGCCCAGATCATCGCCGATTTCGCTGCCCATAAGGAGGCCATCAATGGCTAACAAGATCGCCAACCGCAAGGTTATCTGCGACACGCTGCTCGAGGCCGCCGAGACCGATAAGGACATCGTCGTCCTGTGCTCCGACTCCCGCGGCTCCGCATCGCTCACGCCGTTCTTCGATCTGTATCCCCAGCAGTCCGTCGAGGTCGGCATCGCCGAGCAGGACCTGGTGAGTATCGCCGCCGGCATGGCTTCGTGCGGCAAGAAGGCCTGGGCCGCCTCGCCGGCGTCCTTTGTGACCACGCGCTCGTATGAGCAGTGCAAGGTCGACGTCTCGTACTCCAACACCAACGTCAAGCTCATCGGCATTTCGGGCGGCGTGTCCTACGGCGCTCTGGGCATGAGCCATCACTCCGCGCAGGATATCGCTGCCATGAGCGCGATTCCCAACATGCGCGTGTATCTGCCGAGCGATCGTTTTCAGACTGCTGAGCTCGTGCGCGCCCTGGTTGCCGACAACAAGCCGGCCTATATCCGCGTGGGCCGCAACCCGGTCGAGGACGTGTATACCCAGGACGAGTGCCCGTTCCAGATGGACCGCGCCACCTGGGTGCGTCGCGGCACCGATGTGACGATTGTCGCCACCGGCGAGATGGTCCGCCATGCCGTGGACGCCGCCGATCTGCTGGCCGAGCAGGGCATCTCTGCCACCGTGCTCGACATGTACTGCGTCAAGCCGCTCGATGCCGATGCCGTGATCGAGGCCGCCGGTGCCACGCGCGCCGTCGTGACCGTCGAGGAGCACAGCCCCTTTGGAGGCTTGGGCTCCATGGTCGCGCAGGTCGTGGGCGAGCATTGCCCGCGTCCGGTCAAGTGCCTGAGTCTGCCCGACGCGCCGGTCATCACCGGCACGAGCCCCGAGGTCTTTGCGCACTACGGCCTCACCGGCGAAGGCATTGCCAAGACCGTTGCCGAGTTCCTTCCCGCAGAGTAATTGGAATGTGACAAAGGGACCGTCCCTTTGTCACATTCATTTTGAAAGGGGTGGCCATGGGCCGCTACATCATCGGAATCGACCAATCCACGCAGGGCACGAAGGCGCTGCTGGTGGACGAGGGCGGCCATCTGATTCATCGTGCCGACCGCTCGCATCGCCAGATTGTCAATGATGCCGGCTGGGTGAGCCATGATCCGGTCGAGATCGCCGCCAACGTGTTGGCCGTGGCGCGTGCCGTGGTGGAGGAGACCGGGGTCAATCCGGCCGACATTGCCGGTATTGGCATCTCCAACCAGCGCGAGACCACCGTTGCCTGGAACCGCACGACGGGCGAACCGCTGTGCGACGCCGTGGTGTGGCAGTGTGCCCGCGCCCGCGAGCTGTGTGACGAGCTTGCGGCGCGCGAAGGCGTGGCAGAGCTGGTGCGTGACACAACGGGTCTGGTGCTCTCGCCCTACTATCCGGCGGGCAAGATGGCTTGGATCCTCGCGAACGTTCCGGCGGCTGCCGAGGCCGCGGCGTCGGGTGAGCTGTGTCTGGGCACCATCGATGCCTGGGTGGTCTGGACGCTCACGGGCGGCGCGGAGTTTCGCTGTGACTGGTCCAATGCCAGCCGCACGCAGCTCTTCGACCTGCGCCGTGGCTGCTGGAGCGAGCCGGTGTGCGAGGCCTTTGGCATCGATCCGGCCTGCCTACCGCAGGTGACCGATTCCGACGGTCTGTTTGGCACAACGGACCTGGATGGCTTTTTGCCCGCGCCCGTGCCGGTGCACGGCGTGCTGGGCGACAGCCATGCGGCCCTGTTTGCGCAGGGTTGCCATAGCCGCGGCATGGCCAAAGCGACCTATGGCACCGGTAGCTCGGTCATGATGAACGTCGGCAACGAGTTTGTCGCCAGCTCGCACGGGCTTTCGAGCTCGCTTGCGTGGCGTATGGATGGCGTGACCGAGTATGTACTCGAGGGCAACGTGAGCTACGCCGGCGCCGTCAAGACCTGGCTGCGCGACGACCTGGAGCTCATCAACAACCCCGAGGAGGTCACCGACCTGTGCTACGCCGCCAACCCGGCGAGCCATGTCTACTTTGTGCCGGCGTTTACCGGCCTGGGTGCGCCGCACTGGGCAAGTGATGCCGAGGGATGCGTTTTTGGCATGACACGCACCACGGGCCGCGCGGAGTTCGTAAAGGCTGCCGACGAGTCGATCGCCTATCAGATCTTTGACGTCATTGATGCGATGGTCGAGGATTCGGGCGCGGCGCTTGCCGAGCTTCGTGTTGACGGCGGCCCCACGCGCGATGCGTACCTGATGCAGTTTGAGAGCGATTTGGTCGGCTCGCCCATCCGCATTGCGAGCAACGACGAGATGAGCGGTCTGGGCGCGGCTTGGGCCTGTGGTATCGCGCTGGGCATGTATACGCGCGATGTCGTCGACGTCTACGGCGCCCGTGGCATCGTGGAGCCTGCCATGCCCGCTGACGAGCGAGCCAAAAAGATCGCCGGCTGGCGCCATGCAGTGGCCGCGACTATCTCGTACACCGCCTAGCATGATTTTTCTGGGACGGGGATCAAATAATCATCGGTCCTCGTCCCAGGTGGCTAATTTGGGACGGGCTTTTTTGACTGGTATGATTGGTGTGACCATTCGAACCAGCTAAAAGAGCCCCGTCCCAAATTGACTATCGAGAGGATCTGCCATGGAGCGCATTGCGAGCTTTTCTGTCGATCATCTGCTGCTTGAGCCCGGCGTATACGTGAGTCGCATCGACCGCGATCCGGCGACCGGCGCTGCCGTCACCACCTTTGACCTGCGTCTGACCACGCCCAATAAAGAGCCGGTCATGAACACGGCTGAGTGCCACACCATCGAGCACCTGGGTGCGACCTTCCTTCGCAATCATGCCGAGTGGTCGAGCCGTATCGTTTACTTTGGCCCCATGGGCTGCCGCACGGGCTTTTACCTGGTCGTGTTTGGCGAGGTGACGAGCGAGGAGATCCTGCCGCTCGTGCGCGAGCTCTTTGAGTTCGTCGCCGACTTTGAGGGCGATGTCCCCGGTGCCGCTCCCGAGGAGTGCGGCAACTACCTGGACCAGAACCTTCCCATGGCAAACTGGCTCGCGCGCCGCTACCTCGACCGCGACCTGGCCGATATCGACGAGAAGCACCTGCACTACCAGCAGGCGTAAGGATTGCCTTCTGCTTCTAAACCGTTCACATGGAGATATCGACCGTTTAACTGTTTAGTAATGTTTACACGAGGTCATTTACGGTGTTTCGCTTAAACTGGCAAACAGAGTGATATTCAGGCAAGGCTCCTGAAGCAGCATCTGTCGACATTGATTGTCGGATTCTGCTTCGGGAGCCTTGTTTTGTTTAAGGGGGACACATGGAAATCGTTAAACGAATTAACACCAGCGCTGTCCTCTGCATCGACGGAAATGGCAGGCAGCTGGTGGCATTCGGGCGTGGCCTGGGGTTTAAGGACGTTGGCGATGAATTACCGCTCTCGGAGATTCAACGAACGTTCTATAACGTTAGTTCCCGCTACATCGCTCTCATTGATGAAGTCTCGGATGAACTTCTCGAGCTGACCTCGGATGTTATTGATATGTCGACAGGACTGCTTCCCTATGAAGTAAGCCCTAATTTGCCGTTTATTCTTGCGGACCATATCGCGTATGCAATTAAGCGCAAGGAGCAAAACATTGTTGTCCATATGCCCTTGTCTTTTGATGTTCGCCAACAATATCCCGTCGAATTCAAAATCGGCGAGTACGCGCTTCGAATAATCAGGAAACGTCTCAATGTTAGGCTTCCCGCTCATGAGACAGTTGGAATTGCCATGGCGTTTATCAATAACATGGCCGATTCGGATTCATGTGAGCTGGCTGAAGAGTTTGGCACGGACGTTTACGATCGCGTTCTCGAAGAATCAACTATTGCTGTTGAAAGACGGCTTGGTATTCAAGTTGATCGGGAGGGCTTCGATTATGCAAGGTTCGCAACCCACCTTCAGTACCTATTCAATAGGTTGAACTCTGGCGAAAGTATCGTAAGCGACAACCGCAAGATGTATCTCTCGCTCAAAGATGAATATCCGGTGGCATCGGCGTGCGCCGATGACATCGCTTCTGTTCTCAGCCGGCTGACGGGCCAAGAACTTATAGACGAAGAAAGACTCTATCTGATGATGCATATCAATCGAATCGCATCGAAAGCTAGGTAATTGGTCGGCGAAGGCGCGCGCTTTGCCGATGGTTACATATAAAACACAACATGGGAGAAATGGTATTTATGGCAGATACAACCAAGCTCGCTGCCGAGATTCTCGAGATGGTGGGCGGTGCAGAAAACGTTACATTTGTAGCCCACTGCATGACTCGTTTAAGGTTCAATCTTAAGGACGAAAGCATCGTAGATGATGCAAAAGTCAAGGCAATCGATGGTGTGATCGATATTCGCCATTCAGCAGGGCAATACCAAGTGATTGTGGGGCCCAAGGTCGATAAGGTCTACGAAATCGTTGCAAAGGAAACCGGGGTTGACACCGGGAAGTCCGCGGCAGATGAAGGCGAGACCAAAGGTTTTCTGGGAAAGCTGATGAAGCTGATCAGCGGCATCATGATGCCCGTTCTTCCCGCCTTGATTGCATGCGGAATGATAAACGCCGTCCTTAGTATCCTGACGACGGCAGGTGTCGTTTCCGCTGAGAGCGGAATTTATACCCTGCTGTACGGCATGGGAAACGCCAGCATGTATTTCTTGCCCGTTCTCGTCGGATCGTCTGCGGCCAAATTCTTTGGAATCGATCAATATATCGGTGCGGTGCTCGGTGCAATCCTGCTTTACCCGACTTTTGTTGCCGCAGCTGGAGCTGGTGATGCGCTGGATTTGTTCGGCATGAAGTTCACGATGGTGAGCTATGCCTCGACGGTGTTTCCCGCTATCGTGGCGGCTTGGTTCGCATCCGTTCTTTATAAGTGGCTGCGTGCGGTTCTTCCCGATGCTTTGGCATTTGCACTCGTTCCGTTCCTGACAGTTGCTATTGCTGCCCCCATCTCGCTTCTTGTGGTTGGCCCGGTTATCCAACAGGCGAGCTCCTTGCTTGCGACTGCCGTACTGGCGGTCTATCAGTTCAGCCCCATTCTTTGCGGCGTTATTCTTGGACCGATATTTGGCCTCGTCATGATTCCTCTTGGACTCCATTGGGCCCTCATTGTGATCTCCATCAACAATATTATGACCGTCGGTTCCGACCCTATCCTTGGACTTCTTTGCGGTAGCATGGGTGTCGTCGGCGCTTGCTTGGCGTTTGCTTTCCGCTCGAAGGATCCGAGCGAAAAGAGCCTTGGATTCAGCTGTGCCATTACGAGCCTGTGCGGAATTACAGAACCTGCCCTGTACGGCATAGTTTTGGAGCACAAGAAGATCATCGTCGCTTCCATGATTTCTGGTGCAATTAGCGCTGTTATCCCGGCTATCTTCAATACCCGCACGTTCGTTATGACGTCGAGTGGTATTTTCAGCTTCCCCGGCTACATGAATCCTTCCGGTGATATGAGCAGCCTTATTGGTGCGATCCTTTGCAATGTCGTTGGTTTTATTCTTACCTTCGTCCTCGTCTACATCATGTATCGCCCTGATGCAGACACGTCGGCGGAATAGACAATTATTCGGAATGTAAGCTGCTGAAAACCCCGCGGCAGATTGCATATGGTGGGCTTGCGATTGATCTGCGCGAGCCCACCTCGTTTTTGGAGTGACTGGTTATGACAATTACTGCCGATATGACATTTGGAGAAATCGCACTTCTTCCTGAGTTCGCTGGGTTCGGTGAGCATCTCATGCTTTGCCGACCTTCAACTTGGGAGCGCATGTGGAATAAGCCCATCGCGGCCCATTTGAATTCCGACACTAATCCGTATGAAGTTACTCGTGTTCTGCGCGGGTTGAATCGGATTGCTGAGCTTGCGGATGACGGGAGGCAGGTTGCATACGATATTTGGGATGAAGCCGATTGTATTCGCGATCCGACCCGGCGCAACGCAAAGCTGTTTTTCTTTCCGGGGCGACCGGGGGCGCCATTCGTTATCGCGATTTCGGGTGGGGGCTATCAGAGCGTTTGTCACCAAATGGAAGGTTTTCCCGTTGCTCCCGAGCTCAACGATGCGGGCTATAACGTGTTTGTGTTGTCATACAGGGTGAGGGTCGAGCCGCTGATGCCGCGCCCGATCGATGACCTTAATCGCGCAGTCCGTTTTGTCCTCGAGAATTCAACGCGATTTAATGTGGACAAAAAATATGCGGTTATCGGTTTTTCCGCTGGCGCGCATTTGACCGCCGAGTGGGGGACGGATAACAAGGGGTTTGCATCTTACGGATGCGAGCCGCCAAAAGCTTTGGTTCTGTGTTACGCCCCGATTGACCTTCATGAGTCCGAATGTGCGTCAGACCATAGATTTCTTGATTCGGTGTGCGGTGGAGCTGGGCACGATGCGATTGATGATTTCTGCATTGATCAACATGTGTGGGAACGGTATCCGCCGACATATCTTTGGCAATGCGCCGACGATGATGTCGTATCGCCCGGCAATCTCGGAAAGATGGTTGACGCACTGGATGCGGCTGGGGTGCACCACGAGGAGATTGTGTATCCAGAAGGAGGACATGCGTTAATGAAACCTCATGCGCCGGAAACTGATCACTGGTGCTCGGGTGTCATTGAGTTCCTTAAGGGCTATCTCGGCTAAGTAAAATACACGCCGCCCTTTTGCCCATGTGACTCTGGTGCGTGTTGTTTGCGGTATTGACTCCATCAAAAGACGGCTAATGTTCTAGAATGTTTATATAGTCACATTTACGAACAGGAGCGAACATGCATATCTACTCTGTTACCGATCCCGAGTTCAAGTCCTACGGCCGCGTGTGGGACGACGTACCCTCCAGCCTGACAGCTCCGCTTGTCGAGGCACTTTCCGCCACGCCCATTCCCGAGGGTAGCAAGTATGTGGCCTCCGCGCCCGAGCTGGAACAGGTCGAAGGTGCCGACACGCTCGGTCTGCTCATGTACGGCGGCCGCCCCTTCCAGCTGGGCTGGTGCAACGGCCGTAACACGAAGCTCAACTGCCTGGAGTATCACCGCGCCAGCGAGTTCAACCTGGGCGCCCGCGATTTTATCCTGCTGCTGGCCAAGCGCGAGCAGATCGTCGACGGCAAGCTCGATACCGCGCAGGTCAAGGCCTTCCGCGCGCCGGCCGGCACGCTCGTCGAGGTCTACGCCACGACGCTGCACTACACGCCGTGCATGGTCGACGACGGTGGCTTCCAGGTAATGGTAGCGCTGCCCGCCGGCACCAATGGTCCGCGTCCCGAGGCCGCTGCCAACATGTCCGCCGCCGGCGACAGCTACTGCTACTGGAAGGCCGACAAGTGGGTCCTCTGCCACGCCGATAGTCCCAAAGCAGCCGAGGGCGGCTACGTAGGCCTAATCGGCAAAAACCTCGACATCACCTGCGACTAGCGCTTCGTCTCAATCCTGTAACATCTAGCAGCCAAAATCGTCTCTACCTGTTACAGAACGAGACAAACTGCAGGGGGCTGCCCGAAAATCTCAATCTGTAACACCAGGCTCGGTTTTGACGGTCTAACTGTTACAGACCGAGACAAACCGGTCAAAACCATCACAAAGGTGCCTGTCCCCTTCGTGGTGGTTTTCCTACAGCTGACTGCGCAGGTAGTCAGCCATATAAGGAACAGCGAAGCGCACGTACCCGCGGCGGGCCTGTTCGATTACGCCGGCGTCGATAAGGCGCCGGCGATACTTTTGTGCGTAGTCGGGTGTGACCGACATGCGCTCGGCTACATCAGAAATGCGCGACACGGTGTCTTCGTCATCCGCCATTGCGGCAAGAAACGCAACGTCTTGGTCCGAGAGCGCGGCGAGCGTCGTCTCGCACACATCGTTTTCGAAATCGACCTTTGACGCCTCGATGGCTCCGTCGACTAGCTCTCGTGTTGCGCGTTCTCCTGCCTGGCAACGATTGGCGATGTTGTAACCGATGAGCTGCAACATGTAGGGCGAGCCCTGGGTTGCGCGAGCGGCATCTAGTCGAAGATCGCTTGGGATATCAAGGTCGAGTTCTTCGAAAGCCCGCTGGTAATAGGTGTCGACGTCTCCGACTGAAAGCGGTTCGAGTGTGACTTTGCGAGCGCGGTTGAGAAACGTCAGCACGCGGTCATTGAGCGTCGCCGAGACCGCTCCCGGAAGGCCCGCCATAACGAGTGCGACGTTGAGTCTCTCGCCGACGAGTTCTTGATAAGCGGTGACGAGTTGTCTGATCTCGGGCGAATTAGCCTGAAGCTCATCGATGAGGATGAGGATGCCATGTCCTTGCTCGGTTAGTTTGCGCGCCAGTTGCGTGAGCTT
>URWS01000022.1 GCA_900551605.1 uncultured Collinsella sp.
GAGGTCAGAAGTTCAAATCTTCTAACGCCCACCAAATGTTCGCAGCTCAGAGGCTATGTCCTCTGGGCTGTTTTGTTTTATGTCGCCAAGTACGCCGCCAAATAACCACCAAATACTGATCCAAGGTCTGTATGCGATGGCCTTCGCATCCCGTAGGGGTGCCGGCAGATTGCGCACGTCCTGGCCGATCGTGACCGCAACATGTTGGTCAAGCACAATCTTTTGGATTCTTTTGGCGTGAGCGGCTTGGTTTTGGTAGGATTTGTCAGCGGCTTGACTAAGGGGGTTTTATAACTGCCGTGCAGGTAGCCGTGTTGGTAACGTTTTACCGATTTGCCAAGAACCCCTCATAATTAATGCGTCTGCAAAATGACCAATTGCTTTGACCTGCTGAAACACTATATGTTGTGTTTGACCTAAAAAAAGAATACAGGATATAGATGCCTCTTTGTCGTATGATAGATGGCGGACAGAGAACGAGGACCTTATTCGCCCCATTTGGATGGATCTTCGAGCCCCTTGATTGGCTGCGAGGATTGTCCGCATGAGGGCCTATGGTTTTCGAAAACACAGATTGCGCGACGGCGCCGCAAGACAGGGGCAAGCCCTGCCGGGCATCGTTTGGCTCTGAAGCGCAATACGATTTCGACGCGAAAGAGGCAAGAGGATGAAGATCATCAAGCGCAGCGGCACCGAGGTTGTCTTTGACATCGATAAGATCGTCAATGCCATCCGCGCCGCAAACTTGGAGGTCGAGGAGAGCTCTCGTCTTACCGACCGCCAGGTGGTTTACGCGGCACAAAACGTCGCCGAGGCATGCGAGAACGCGGGCCACACCGTGTCGGTCGAGGAGATTCAGGATCTGGTCGAGGACGAGATTATGCGTCTCGACTGCTACGAAGTGGCCCGCCATTACATCATCTATCGTTATGTTCAGAGCCTGAAGCGCCAGAAGAACACGACCGACGACAAGATTCTGTCGCTGATTGAGTGCAACAACGAAGAGGTCAAGCAGGAGAACTCCAACAAGAACCCGACCGTCAATTCCGTTCAGCGTGACTACATGGCCGGCGAGATCTCCAAGGACCTGACTCAGCGTGTGCTGCTGCCCCAAGAGATTGTGGATGCCCATAATGAGGGCCTGATCCATTTCCATGATTCGGATTACTTTGCCCAGCACATGCACAACTGCGATCTGGTGAACCTGGAGGACATGCTCCAGAACGGCACTGTTATTTCGGGCACGCTGATCGAGAAGCCGCACAGCTTCTCGACTGCCTGCAACATCGCGACGCAGATCATCGCTCAGGTTGCTTCCTCCCAGTACGGTGGCCAGTCGATTTCGTTGACCCATCTTGCCCCGTTCGTCGAGGTGAGCCGTCAAAAGATTCGCGGCGAGGTCGCCCGCGAGCTCGAGGAGCTCGGCGTTTCCGCATCTCCCGAAAAGGTCCGCGAGGTTGTTGAGGACCGCCTGCGTGACGAGATCCGTCGCGGCGTTCAGACGATTCAGTATCAGGTCGTAACTCTTATGACCACCAACGGCCAGGCGCCGTTCGTGACGGTCTTTATGTATCTTAACGAGGCCCGTACGCCTCAGGAGAAGCACGACCTTGCCATGATCGTGGAGGAGACGCTTCGCCAGCGCTACGAGGGCGTTAAGAACGAGGCCGGCGTGTGGATTACCCCGGCATTCCCCAAGCTCATCTATGTACTCGAGGACGATAACGTTCACGAGAATTCCCCGTACTTCTACCTGACCCAGCTGGCTGCTAAGTGCACCGCCAAGCGCATGGTGCCCGACTACATCTCCGAGAAGAAGATGCGCGAGCTCAAGCTGTCGAAGGGCGAGACCGCGGGCAACGGCGACTGCTATACCTGCATGGGTTGCCGCAGCTTCCTGACGCCCGACCGCTCCGGTAACGGATTTAACAACGTGGCCAACGCGCTGAACTATGACCCGAACAAGCCCAAGTACTACGGTCGCTTTAACCAGGGCGTTGTGACCATCAACCTGCCCGATGTCGCGCTGAGCTCGCATCAGGACATGGACAAGTTCTGGAAGATCTTCGACGAGCGCCTTGAGCTGTGCCACCGCGCCCTGCTGTGCCGTCATGAGCGTCTGATGGGTACGCTTTCGGATGCCGCACCGATTCTTTGGCAGTACGGTGCCCTCGCCCGCCTGAAGAAGGGCGAGACGATCGACAAGCTGCTCGTGGGCGGTTACTCCACCATTAGTCTGGGTTATGCTGGCCTGTATGAGTGCGTCAAGTACATGACGGGCCACAGCCACACCGAGAAGGAGGGCACGCCCTTTGCCATGGCCGTCATGCAGCGCATGAACGACAAGTGCGCGGAGTGGAAGGCCGAAAGCGATATTGACTTCTCGCTGTACGGTACCCCGCTTGAGTCGACGACCTACAAGTTCGCCAAGTGCCTGCAGCGTCGTTTTGGCATCATCCCGGGCGTGACGGACAAGGGCTACATCACCAACAGCTACCACGTCCACGTGTCCGAGGAGATCGACGCATTCGACAAGCTCAAGTTTGAGGGCATGTTCCAGCAGCTTTCGCCGGGCGGTGCCATCTCCTACGTCGAGGTTCCCAACATGCAGGACAACCTCAAGGCTGTCATCCGCGTGATGCAGTACATCTACGACAACATCATGTACGCCGAGCTCAACACCAAGAGCGATTATTGCCAGGTGTGCGGTTACGACGGCGAGATCAAGATTGTCGAGGATGACGGCAAGCTGGTGTGGGAGTGCCCCAATTGCGGCAATCGTGACCAGGAGAAGATGAATGTCGCCCGTCGCACGTGCGGTTACATCGGTACCCAATTCTGGAACCAGGGCCGAACCGAGGAGATCCGCGACCGCGTGCTGCATCTCTAATTACCATCCCAGGCCGCCCCGTAGCGAGGCCCCGGACCTTTACTCGCTATTTCGGACAGTCCTGGCTCACGACGGAGGCGCCACTGGCGCCTCCTGTTCGTGCGGAACTCATATCGAGCAAAGGTCCGGGGCCTCGCTGCGGGGCGGCCAAGTTGACGTAGCTGAGATGCAGCATGCGGTCTGCTCGCTCCTCGAAGTTCTTAGTGGAAATGAGTTGACTTGCAGCAACGCTTTGCTTGCGATGACGGTTGAGCTGCAACGAAGTATTTATTGGACCTCGAACCCTATACTCGATGTTCGCTTCGTTCATTGAGTTACCCTTTGCATGAGGCCGGGACATATCGTCCCGCCCGCAGTTTCGCAGGCCGAAGGCCGAGAATGTTTGAGGACGGGATGATATGTCCCGACCTCCCGGGAGAGTTACCTATGAACTACGCGAACATTAAGTATTTCGACATTGCTGATGGGGAAGGCGTTCGTACTTCTCTGTTTGTGAGTGGGTGCCGTCGTGGGTGCAAGAATTGCTTTAACTCTGTTGCGTGGGACTTTGCTGCGGGCGAGTCCTTTGATCGCACCGTCGAGGACAAGATTATCGAGAGCCTCGATCATCCCTTTATTGACGGCCTGACGATTCTGGGCGGCGAACCTATGGAGCCCGAGAATCAGGCGGGACTCGTTGAGTTTGTCGAGCGCGTTCGTGCCTCTTATCCTGCGGGGTCAGGAAAGACCATTTGGTGTTTTACCGGCGACGTGCTCGAGGAGCTTATGCCGGGTGGTCGTCACCATACCGAGGTCACGGACCGTATCCTTGCCTGCCTCGATATGTTGGTGGATGGCCCGTTTGTTCAGGATCTGTACGATATCTCATTGCGCTTTAGGGGCTCGAGTAACCAGCGTGTGATCGATATGAACGCTACGCGCGACCGTGCTGAGCGCGAGGGCGTTGTGCTTTGTGATGCGGTTGAACTTTGGCGTGATGATCCGGTCTATTCGACCCATACTATGTAGCTTGTGGTCGATGCCGAAGAGCGTGGTACCATAGCGCGAACGCAAAATCGGAAAAGTGAGGCCCAGATGGTCGATCAGGAAAAAGTCGAGGCCGCCATTAAGCTGTTGCTTGAGGGCATAGGCGAGGACCCAACTCGTGAGGGCCTGCTGGAGACCCCGGCGCGCGTTGCCCGTATGTATGGTGAGATCGCCGGCGGTATGGACCAGAGTGCCGAGGAACACCTGTCCAAAACCTTTGCCGTCGCTTCGAACGATTTGGTTATCGAGCGCGACATCACGTTCTACTCGCTGTGCGAACATCATCTGTTGCCGTTTTATGGCAAGGCTGCGATCGGCTATATCCCTAACGGTCGCGTGGCGGGTCTGTCTAAGCTCGCTCGCACGGTTGAAGTCTATGCCCGTCGTCTGCAGCTGCAGGAGCAGCTGTGTGCGCAGGTTGCCGACGCCCTTATGGATTATCTCGCTCCCCAGGGAGCGATTGTGCTCATGGAGGCTGAGCATATGTGCATGACCATGCGCGGCGTGCAGAAACCCGGCACCAAGACCGCGACGCTCGCTCGCCGCGGCGTCTTTGAGACCGATCCCGCGCTCGAGGAGCGGTTCTTTAGGATGCTGGGCCGTTAGCATGAGGGTCGTCAACGACTTTACATCGAAGACCGATGAGGGGACGTCGCGTCGCGGCTTTATGGCTTCGGGCCTGGCCCCCTTTGGTGCCATGCCTCGCGTTGATTACATTTGTGCCAACGGGCTTTTCCGGCGGCACCTGGGCAACATTGCACAGTTGGAATCGGGGCGCATCTTCTGCCGCCACGGTATTGACCATCTGCTCGATGTCGCTCGCATTATGTGGATCAAGAATCTCGAGGAGCAGCTCGAATTTGACCGCGAGGTTGTCTACGCCACGGCACTTCTTCACGATATCGGCAAAGATGAACAGTATGAATCGGGTATATCCCATGATGTTGCAAGCGAACGCGTCGCTGATGCGATTCTCGGCGGCATGCCCGATGATGTGGCGTTTGAGCCGGCCGATGCCGCAGCCATTAAGACGGCCATTCTGGGCCATCGAAAGCTGCGCGTGAACAGCCAACCGCTTGAGCGTCTGCTCTATGCAGCCGACAAAGCGTCGCGCGCCTGCTTTGCATGCCCCGCGCGCAATGCTTGCAACTGGAGCGATGATAAAAAGAACCTGTCGATTCGCGTATAGTTAGTTTGCGCGGTCGGGGCTCTAAACGAAGGAGACGATCGCGATGAGCAACAAGAAACTGCCCGAGAATGCAACCAAGACCGAAGGCGCCGAGCTCGCCCGCCGTGGAAGGGGCGAAATATCCACCGCAACGGCGGTGCCCCACGTGAGCTATGACGATCTGCGCCATGCCGATCGCATTACTATCGACGGTCTCGAGGTCTTTGCCAATCACGGCGTGTATCCCGAAGAGAACGCGCTGGGCCAGAAGTTCATCGTGTCCCTGGTGCTCTATGCCGACCTGCGTGCAGCGGGGGAGCACGATAACCTGGACGCCTCGATTGACTACGGCTCGGTGTGCCACGATGTCGATGGCTATCTGCGTGAGCATACGTTTAAGCTTATCGAGGCTGCAGCCGAGGGTGTGGCCCAGATGCTGCTACGTCGTTACCCCTTGCTGCTTGGCGTGCGTGTTAAGCTCGATAAGCCTTGGGCGCCCGTCGGTCTTCCCCTGGCAAGCTGCGGTGTCGAGATCGAGCGCGTGCGCTAACCGGTTCTAATATGTCTCTATGGGTGGCTGCTTGAGCCGCTGGGACAGTGCTCTATTGTTGGGGCAGTACGTGTCGAGCAAGGCGTGAAACCGCTGATTGTGGCTTGGCTCGAGCAAGTGGACGAGCTCGTGGGCGACAACCATGTCGAGGCATTCGACGGGGTAGGCGGCAAGTTCTCGTGCGATGCGAACGGCGCCGGATTTGGGAGTGCATGAGCCCCAACGCGTTTTCATGCTGCGTACGGAAACGCGAGAAACGGCGACACCCATTGCGATTTCGTATGCGTGCACCATATCGCGCAGCGCCGATGTGACTTCGGACGTATAGAGCTGGTCGATGTGGGCTTGGAGCTCATCGGACGTTAGGCCGTCGAGGATTGCGTGCCGCTTGGTCTGTGGGCCTTCGTCCGATTTATCGGTACCCATAAAACTTGCGAAGGTGGCCTGTTTGGGTCGCGGTGCGGGCGATGCAAAGTTGTGATCGAGCGCATCTTGTACCGTGATGGGCTTGCCCCAAAGTGCAATGATGGACGAGTGACTGAGCGGCTCTCGCGCCGTCGCCTGACGTTGCTCGCGCTGGGCAAGTCGGCTGATAATCCAGGCGCTGTTGCGCTTCACAAACGCTTCGATACGCTCGCGGCTGGCGCCGAGCGGTGCGCTGGCGTGGACCTCGCCGCTCGATGTGACGCGTAGGTTGAAGTTCTTGACGCGCTTTTTGGTAACGACGACGGGGATGGGCGTCCCATCCGGTCGGGATACGGAAATCGTAAACTGCTGCGTCAAAAGCGGTCCTTCAGATTGGGGACGGGCCGGCATGTCGACCGTTCGGCATGCCGGCCCGCTCAAGGGATGTGAAATTAATAACGCTCAAAGAAGGCAAGCGCGTTGTCGCTGCAGAGCTTCTGCATCACGGTCTTGCCAAAGTGCTTGGAGAGCATGTTCTGGAACTCGGGCATCTTGCTGGCGTCGGAGAGGAAAGCGGGCACAGTGGCGCCGTCCCAGTCGCCGCCGAGCGCGATGACGTCCTCGCCGTCCAGGTCGAGCCAGTGCTCGATATGTGCCGCTAGCTGGTCGAAGGTGACGTCTGCGGCGGTCTTGTCGGTTGCGTCGTTGGAAAGGAACTCGCTGCAGTAGTTGAGACCGACGATGCCACCCATGTCGCGAATGGTGCGGAACTGGTCGTCGGTGAGGTTGCGCTTGACGCCGCAAACCGCACGGGAGTTGGAGTGACTGGCGACGAAGGGGCGCGTGGCGTGGGCGACAACCTCGTCAAAGCACTCGTCGTTGAGGTGGGAGACGTCGAGTACCATGCCGGCATGCTCCATCTGCGTAAGTGCCTCGATGCCGGCGGCGGTGAGACCGGCGTGGGTATCGTGTCCGCTCGCGAGCGGCCCCTGCGCGTTCCAGCTGAGTGATGACATGAGCACGCCCAGGCTCTTGAGCACTTCGATCAGCGCGGGGTCCTCGGCAAAGAACGTGGCGTTTTCGATGGTGTGGATGCAAGCGACCTTGCCGTCCTTGAGCGCGGGACGAATGTCTGCGGCGCTGCGCACGTTGACCATGCGGTCGTGGTTGAGCATTGCCTGGCCGCTCATGTGCGCCATGATCTGCGCCTGGAAGCGCGCGGCGTGGGCGGTGGGAATCTCGTCGGGGACAAACGTGGCGAAGCACTGCGCCCACGGCGTGTTGCCGATCTTTGCGAGCGAGATGGCGCAGGCGTTGCCCTCGATGAGATCGAAATCTTGCGGATGCGTTTCGTCACCGGGGAAATAACCGTCGGTGCCGGCGGTAAAGCGCAGGTCGAGATCGAGCGTGGCCCAGCCGATGCGGTCGGCGGTGTCGCAGTGTAGGTCAAATACGGGATATGCCATGGTTCCTCCGGTTGCAGCGTTTCTTTGCAAACTGTCTTTGAATTGTATGACTAGGGTATAGTTAGCGCCATATGTTCATGGCGGCCCACGTTGTGCGCCGCCCTTATCACGGAGGTTTCCATGTCCAACCAGGGCAAGAAGGTCAAGACCCATTATCGCGGCACGCTCGACGACGGCACGCAATTCGATAGCTCCTACGATCGCGGCGAGCCGCTGGAGTTCACCTGCGGCGCCGGTCAGATGATCAAGGGCTTCGACGCCGCCGTTGTCGACATGCAGGTGGGCGAGAAGAAGACCGTGCACATCCCGGCTGCCGATGCCTATGGCGAGCACAATCCCGAGATGGTTTTGACCTTCCCGGCCGAACAGGTTCCCAACATCGAGCAGATCGAGAAGGGCATGAAGCTCTTCCTGTCCACGCCGAGCGGCATGCCCGTCCCCGCCGTGGTCATCGACGTAACGCCCGAGGCCGTGACGCTCGACGCCAACCACGAGCTTGCCGGCAAGGACCTCAACTTTGATATCGAGCTCGTCGAGGTCGAGGGTTAGAGTATGCCTGAACGCTTGGTTTCGACGACATACTTGGGAAATCTCAACGATCCGTCCTATGAGCTTTTGCTTCGCCGGAAGTTGGGCGGCGTCTTTGAAGTTGACGAGCTGCTGCTCGATTGGGACCAGGCTGATGTATGCGCGCTTGTGGGCGTGACGGAGCTGGGGCGCACGGTCGATGTTCGGCTGGATACTGCCGACGGCGGTCGTCTTGCCGACGGTGACGTGCTCGCTATCGACCACACGGGTGCGGTGCCCGTGGTGGTTGTCGTGCGCCTGCGCAGCGCCGAGGTTTATTTGGTTGAAGTCGACCGCATGGATCCGATTGCGCTCGCGCATGCGTGCTGGGAGATCGGCAATATGCACGCGCCGCTTTTCCGAGGCGATTCGGACGAGCATACCGTGCGCATGTATACGCCGGTGCAGCCTGTTTTGGGCCGCATGCTCCGGGGCGTCGAGGGTGTTCGGCTCTCGGTGGTTACCCGTGAACTCGATGCGGGCCGGCGCTTTGCGTCGAGTGCGGCGGATGTCGTTGTGAGTATGGCTCCCGACTTTACGATCGTAAAGAAGGCGCGCGGTTAACGTGCGTATGAGTAAGACGGACTTTGAGAGGCAACTATTCAAAGTCCGTCTTTCTGTTGATGAGATGCTGTGGGGGAAAGCATATGGGTCTTGAAGGAATCAAGCTGATTGCATGCGATTTGGACGGCACGTTGCTGCATCCGGGGGAGCGCGAGCCGCGTTCCGAGGCCTTTGAACTCATCGATGAACTGCATCGTCGCGGTATCGTGTTTATGCCGGCGAGCGGTCGTCAATATGCGAGCTTGCGCTACCTGTTTGCCCCGGTGGCCGATGAGCTCGCCTATGTATGCGAAAACGGTGCCCTGGTCATGAGCGAGGGTCGCGCCGTCGTCAAGCGCTCCATGGAGCGTAGTCTTGCTATGGATATCGCGAATGCCGTGGTTGCGTATCCCCATGCCGACGTGACCCTTTCGTGTGAGGGACACCTCTACACCATGAGCGGCAACGATGTGTTCGTCGATCATTTGCGCTATGAGGTCCACTGCGATGTGGCGGTGGTCGACCGCCCCGAGGACATCGACGAGGACGTCATTAAGATCGCCTTCCAGACGCCCGAGGTGGATCAGCCGGCGGCCCTGGAGTATTTCGAGCGCCTCTTTAGCGACCGTGTTGACGTGATGACGTCGGGAACCGAATGGACGGACTTTATCGGTTTCGGTTCGGGCAAGGGCTCCGCGCTTGCCGATTACGGTCGTGCCCTGGGTATTTCGCCCGATGAGATGATGGCGTTTGGCGATAACGAAAACGACCGCGACATGCTCAACGTAGTGGGCCATCCTTATCTAATGGAGAGCTGCAATCCCTCTATGCGTGGCATCAACGACCACGTCCGTTACGTGCGCACAGTCGAAGAAGAACTGCGCCGTCTGCTCGCCGAGTAGGTTTTCGCGACATGCCTAGAAATGTACTGTTTGCTGTAGCGGATGGGCAAGTAGATTTGCGGGCACGCCTCAAAGACTACCGGCAGTCGGGGCAGAGACCCTCGAAGATGGTGTAGTGCGACGTGACGTGCCAACCGATTTGCTCGGACGCTTTGGCGTCGAGCTGGGCATCGAAGGGGAGCGGTACGTCGATGACGCGGCTGCACGAGGTGCAGATGATATGCGCATGCGGCTCGATCGTGCGATCGAAGCGACTTCCGCCCGGCGTTTTGATGGAAAGGATCTCGCCGGCATCGGCCAGGAGGTTGAGGTTGCGGTAGACCGTGCCACGGCTGATTTTGCCATCCTGCTCGCGCACGACGTTGTAGATCTCATCGGCGGTGGGATGGTTATAGCTTTGGCGCACGGCGTCGAGAACCAGCTTTCGCTGCTTGGTATTTCTTCTTTGCACCGCCATGCGCCTCGCCTCTTCTCTATCAACGGTTTGTAGATAAATGATACCGTATTTAGCACACAATACTAATAACGAGGATTGAAACCGTCTTCATTGGCAAGCGGGGCTCGCGCCTGGGCGTCTTCGAGGCGAAAGCGCGTCCCCATGCGCTCGTAGGAGACGTGAAGCGCCTCGAGCTGAGACAGGATATTCGCCGGTGCGCCCTGCACCTCCATCTCGACCGAGCCGTCTTCCATATTGCGCACCCAACCGGTGAGGGAGCGCGCCTGTGCGAGATTGGTGTTGGTAAAGCGAAAGCCGACGCCCTGGACCTGTCCCGTCCAGCGCAGGAAATAGCGCAGGGGAGTGTCTTGAGTGGCCTCGTCGCTTGCGAGCACGGTAAGCCTGCGGCGCAGCTCGAGCTCGACGCCTGATGGTTTTTGAGGCTCGCGATTGACACCGGAAAAGAGCTTATCGAAGAAACCCATCGCTAGGCCTGCTTGCCTGCGTCGGCCGGGAAGGTAATGCCTGCCTGCTGACGCACGGCATCCATGATGCGCAGTGAGACGAGTGTGACATCGCGATAGTGGCCAAGCTCG
>URWS01000023.1 GCA_900551605.1 uncultured Collinsella sp.
CTACACTTATGCGATCGTCGGCAGCGTCAGATGTGTATAAGAGACAGGATGGAAACGGCCCAGCAGGGGTCCCATCACGGCAGTGGAAGCGCGCATCTTGGCAACGAGCTCGTAGGGCGCCTCCCAAGAATCAACCTGGGAGGTATCGATCTCGAGCGTGTGCTCGTCGAGAACATCGATCGTAGCGCCCATACCCTTGAGCACCTTGCCCATCACGTGGACATCGGAAATATCAGGCACGTTCTGCAGCGTCGTCTTGCCCGGCGCCAGAAGCGTTGCCGCCATAAGTTTGAGCGCGGAGTTCTTGGCACCCGAAACAGGCACGGAACCTCCGATGGCGTGGCCACCCTCAACGCGGATAATATCCAAGGTCTACCCTTTCAAAAAGCATGCCCGGGGTGGCTGGGCCATCCCGGGCATGATGTGTTCGCAAATGGTCGAACGCTAAAACGTCTGACTATTGGGCAAGCTTGAGCTTACACCATGCGATTTCATTATAGAGGTAGGCGCGGCGTGCATCATCCTCCGACAAATTACCCAGCTTCTCTTCAAAACCTTGAATATCAGCTTTAACCTTGTCGGCGTCGACGGTCGCCAAATCGCAAGCGCGCTCGGCGAGGACGGTCACGACATCGTCCGCAACCTGGGCATAGCCGCCGGCCACGGCAAACGTGTGGTCGACAGTGCCCATGGCCTTATCGGAAACGCGAACGTAACCGCGGTCGATCGTGCAGATTTCGCTGGAGTGAGCAGGCAGAACGCCAAACTCGCCATCCGTGGACGGAATCGACACAAACGCAGCGTCGCCCTCATAGGCGCAGCTCACGGGGCACACGATGCGGATACGCATAACCTACTTCTCCCCCATCTTGCGGGCGCGCTCGCGCACGTCCTCAATCGTGGAAGCATAGCGGAACGCCTGCTCGGGCAGGTCATCGGCCTTACCGTCGACAATCTCGGCAAAGGAGCGGACGGTATCCTCGACGCGAACGTAGACACCGGGGTTGCCGGTGAACTTCTCGGCGACGTGGAAGGACTGGGAGAGGAACTGCTGGATCTTACGGGCACGATTGACCGTAAGGCGCTGCTCCTCGGACAGCTCGTCCATACCCAGAATGGCGATGATGTCCTGAAGGTCGGAGTACTCCTGCAGAAGCTCCTGGACCTTGACGGCGACACGGTAGTGCTCCTCGCCGACGATCGAGGGATCGAGGGCGTCGGAGGAAGACGCGAGCGGGTCGATAGCCGGGAACAGACCAAGCGACGAAATGCTACGCGAAAGAACCGTAGTGGCGTCGAGGTGCGTAAACGTCGTGGCAGGCGCCGGGTCGGTCAGGTCGTCTGCAGGGACGTAGACAGCCTGGACGGAGGTAATGGAACCCGTCTTGGTCGAGGTAATGCGCTCCTGGAGGTCACCCATCTCGGTAGCCAGCGTAGGCTGGTAACCGACGGCGGACGGCATACGACCCAGCAGTGCGGAAACCTCGGAACCGGCCTGGGAGAAGCGGAAGATGTTGTCGATGAACAGCAGAACGTCCTGGCCACGATCGCGGAAGTACTCAGCGGTGGTAAGGCCAGCCAGACCGATGCGCAGACGCGCTCCAGGCGGCTCGTTCATCTGACCATAGACCAAGCAAGTCTTGTCGATTACGCCAGACTCGCTCATCTCGAGGAACAGGTCGGTGCCCTCACGAGTACGCTCGCCGACACCGGTGAAAACCGAAGTGCCGCCGTGCTCCTGGGCGAGGTTGTTGATGAGCTCCTGAATCAGAACGGTCTTGCCGACGCCGGCGCCGCCGAACAGACCCGTCTTGCCACCACGGATGTAGGGCTCGAGCAGGTCAACGGCCTTGATGCCGGTTTCGAAGATCTCGGTCTTGGTGGTGAGCTCGTCGAAGCGGGGCGCTGCGTGGTGGATGGGATAGAACTCCTCCACCTCGGGCATGGGCTTACCGTCGACAGGCTTGCCCATGACGTTCCAAATGCGGCCGAGTGTCTTGGGACCAACGGGCATCTTCATGGGCTCACCGGTATCGGTGGCAATGAGACCACGCTGCAGACCGTCGGTCGAGGACATGGCGACCGTGCGGACGACGCCGCCCGGAAGCTGGCTCTCAACCTCGAGGATCGTGCTCAGGTGACCGATCGGGGTCTCGGCCTCGACCGTGAGCGCGTTGTAGATCGGGGGCACCGCACCGTCAAACTTGACGTCAACGACAGGGCCGATGATACGCACGATGCGACCATCACCGGCAGTCGTCTTCTTGGTGGCTTCCTCGACCGCAAGCTTTACGGTGTTATTAGCCATTACTGTTCCTCCAATGCTGAGGCTCCGCCGACGATCTCGTTGATCTCGGTCGTGATCGAAGCCTGGCGCACGCGACTATACGTGCGGGTAAGGGTCGAGATGATCGCGGTGGCGTTTTCCGTTGCGGAGTGCATGGCCTTGCGGCGCGCACCCTGCTCGGCGGCCGCCGAATCGATCAGGGCCTGGTAGATGACCGTCAGGATATATGACGGCACAAGCTTGCCGAGAACATGCTCGGGAGAGGGCACGAACTCGAACGTGGACGAGATGCGCTTAGGGGCGTCGGTCTCGTTCTTACGCGGACCGTGGGCCATAGCGATCATCTCGGGGTCGAGCGGCAGCAAATGCTCGACGCGAAGCTCCTGATCCACGCGGTTCTTGGCGTGGTGGTAGACAAGCTCGACGCGGTCAAGCTCACCGGCTCGATACGCATCGCAGATATGAGAGGAAATCATGCGGGCCTGATTGAAATCGGGCTCGGAGGAATTGCCCTCAAAGTGCATGGCGACGTTTGCGCGGTCGCGGAAATACGTGGCCGGTTTGCGCCCACACGCGATGATCTCGCACTCGATGCCGTCGTTCGCCCAAGAAGCGGCGAGCTTTTCGGCCGTGCGCTCCACCGTCGTATTGAAACCGCCGGCAAGGCCGCGGTCCGAAGCAATGACGACAATCAGGCCATGCTTGACGCTCTCATGCTTCTGCAGCATGGGATCGGTGCCCGAGCAGGAGGCGTCGCCGGCAACCGTCAGCATGACGTCGGTCAGCGCCTCCTTATAGGGCTCGGCCTGCTTGGAGCGATCGAGGGCACGACGAATCTTGGCCGTAGAGACCATCTCCATCGTGCGCGTGATCTGCTTGGTCGTGGTAACCGAGGAGATTCGCTTCTTAATGTCGCGAAGGTTGGCCATAGGGCTTAGTTCTCCTCTGATCCAGTCGTATCGGCATGGTGCTTGGCCATGAACTGCTGCTTGAAGTCACCGATGACACGCAAGAGCTCGGCCTTGGTGTCGTCGTCGATCTTCTTGGCGCGAACCTTGTCGAGCAGCGAGCCAAAGCCATTGTCCATGTACTCGATGAGCTCGGCACGGAAAGGCAGCACGTCGGCGATCTCCAGGTCATCCAGGAAGCCCTCGTTGCCAGCGAACAGCGTAACAATCTGCTCACCAACCTCGAACGGCTTGTAGCGCGGCTGCTTCAGGAGCTCGGTCATGCGAGCGCCGTGGGTGAGCTGCTTCTGAGTAGCCTCGTCGAGGTCGGAGCCGAACTGCGTAAAGCCGGCGAGCTCCTGGTACGAAGCGAGGTCCAGACGGAGGTTGCCGGCGACCTGCTTCATGGCCTTGGTCTGTGCATCGCCACCGACGCGGGACACGGAGATGCCCACATCGACTGCCGGGCGCTGACCCTGGAAGAAGAGCTCGGACTGCAGGTAGATCTGACCGTCGGTAATGGAAATGACGTTGGTCGGAATGTAGGCCGAGACGTCGCCGTCCTGGGTCTCGATAATCGGCAGTGCCGTCATGGAGCCGTAGCCGTTCTTCTTGGACATCTTGACGGCACGCTCGAGCAGACGAGAGTGCAGGTAGAAGATGTCGCCAGGATAGGCCTCGCGTCCGGGCGGACGATGCAGCGTCAACGACATCTGACGGTAGGCCACGGCCTGCTTGGACAGGTCGTCGTAGATGACGAGCACGTGGCCGCCGGGGTTGGTCTCGCTGGCGGGCTTGCCGTCCTTGCCGTTGTACATAAAGAACTCGCCGATAGCGGCACCGGCCATAGGCGCGATGTACTGCATAGGGGCGGAATCGGCAGCGGTGGCCGAAACGATGATGGTGTAGTCGAGCGCACCGTGCTGAGCGAGGGTCTCGCGGATGTTGGCAACCGTGGAGGCCTTCTGGCCGATGGCGACATAGATGCAGACCATGCCCTTGCCGCGCTGATTGAGGATAGCGTCGATGGCGATGGCGGTCTTACCGGTCTTACGGTCGCCGATGATGAGCTCACGCTGACCGCGGCCGATAGGCACCATGGAGTCGATGGCCAACAAGCCGGTCTGAACCGGCTCGCACACCGGGGTACGGTCGATGACGCCAGGGGCCTTGAACTCGATGGGGCGACGGTGCGTGGCGACGATGTCACCCAGGCCGTCGATAGGCTGGCCGAGCGGATTGACGACGCGGCCGAGCATGGCGCGGCTCACGGGGATATCCATAATGCGGCCAGTGGTGCGGCACTCGTCGCCTTCCTTGATGGAGTCGACGGCACCGAACAGAACGGCGCCGACCTCGTCACGGTCAAGGTTCTGGGCAAGGCCGAAGACGGTCTCACCGGTATCGGAGCTCTTGAACTCCAGAAGCTCGCCTGCCATGGCGCTCTTGAGGCCGGAAACGCGCGCGATGCCGTCGCCTACCTCGTCGACCGTTGAAACCTCATGCGTATCGACCGTCGCGGAGAGGCTCGTGAGCTGCTCCTGCAGTTTCTTGGCGATATCCTGGGCATTGAGGGTTTCGGACATTAGGCTTCACCTCCGTACGAATTAGCAGAGTTTGCGAGGGTCTCCTGCGCGATGCGCAGCTGCGTCTTGACGGAAATGTCACGACGCTCGCCGCGGGCTTCGAGCACCAGGCCGCCCACGATTGACGGGTCGACCTGCTCGATAAGGAATACCTTGCGGCCGAAGTCCTGCTCGCATTTCTTAGTGATGGTTTGACGCAGCTCGTCGTCGAGCGGGATCGCCGTGGTGACGGTCACGCCCACTACATCCTCGTCTTCCTCGGCAACATACTTAAAGGCAGCTGCCACCTTGGGAAGAAGGTCGAGCTGGTCGCGCTTGGACATGGTGTCGAGCACGGCGATGATCTCGGGGCTGGCGCTAGCCAGACGCTCAATCATCTCGAGGTCCTCGAACACATGGTTCTCGGCCTTGGCGGCTTCCAAAAGGGAGCGCGCGTAGGTCTCGAGCACCTTGTCCTGATAGCGGCTAGTCGGCATTCAGGCTACCTGCTTCCTGGATGTAGCGCTCGATGAGCTTCTTCTGCTCGCCCTCGTCCTCGAGTGCCTCGCCCACGATCTTGGTGGCGACGGCAACGGACAGGTCGGCGATGGAGCTCGCGGCACCGGCGTAGATGGACTTGCGCTCGTCCTCGACGGTCGTATGGGCCTTGGCGATGATCTCCTCGGCCTCCTTGTGAGCAGCCTCGATGATACGGGCGCGCTCGGACTCAGCGTCCTTACGGGCCTCGAGAACGATGTCGGCAGCCTGACGACGGGCGTCGGTGACGATCGAGTCGGACTCAGCGCGCTTGGCGATAGCCTCCTGCTTGGTCTTCTCGGCCTCGTCGAGGCTCTCCTCGATCTTCTTGCCGCGCTCCTCCATGGTTTTCATGATGCCCGGCAGGGCGACCTTGGCCAGCACGATCCAGATGATCAGGAAGGCGATAAGCGCCGGGATGAACTCCGCCATCTTAGGGATGAGGATGTCCGCACCGGCAGCGCCGTCCTCGGCGAACGCGGAAACCGGCATGAGCAGCACGGCCGCGGACGCGGAGAGTGCGATCGCGCTCTTCTGGGATGAAAGATTCATACTTGACGCTCCGTGCTATTTAACGATCAGCGCGACAACGAAGCCGATCAGAGCCAGAGCCTCGCCGAAGGCGGAGCCCATGATGAAGACGGTGAACACGCGGCCCTGGACCTCAGGCTGACGGGCCATAGCACCCGTAGCACCCAGAGCAGACAGGCCGATAGCAAGACCAGCGCCGATAACACCGAGACCGTAACCGATAACTCCCACGATTCCTCCTTTGTCGTGCGTGTCTTATTTCACGCAGGATAACCTTTTTATAACTGCCGGGCTCCATGGGTACGGGCACCGGCGGTTTAACGAATTGCCTTACCTTTAAGGCGCGAACGGAAGACTACTCCTCCTCCGCGACCTCCTCTGCCTCGGAGACATACACGGCGGTAAGGACCGTGAAGACGTAAGCCTGGATGGCGCCGACCACAAGCTCGATCGCATAAATCAGGATGAGGATGGCAAGCCAGGCCAGCGAAGGCAGGGCGCCGACGGCGTGGGCCGCGGAAACCTGCTGAAGCAGCGGCTGCATGAACATGCTCGCCATGATGGCGAACGAGCCCATGACCACGTGTCCTGCGAACATGTTGCAGAACAGACGGACGGCGAGCGTGATGAGGCGCAGGAAGGTCGAGAAAAGCTCGACGACCCACACAAGCACGTTCATCGGGAAGCTCACGCCCTGCGGGGCGAGGCTCTTGATGTAGCCGATCACGCCGTGAGCCTTGCATCCGTAGTAGATGAAGTACACGAAGGCGAAGATGGCGAGCGCGGCGGTGGAGCCGATTGCGCCGGTGCCGGGCTTCATTCCCGGGATCAGGCCGATCATGTTATTGATCAGGATGAACAGGAAAAGCGAGCACAGGAACGGGAAGTGCTTCTTCCAGTTCTCACCCACGACGCCCTTGCCGATATCGTTCTCGACGTACTCGATGATGTACTCGAAACCGTTGACGAAGAAGCCCTTGGGAACCAGGGTCTGCTTCTTCTTGAACACGGCCAGGACGATCAGGAGCACGATCGTGGAGACGATCAGCCAAAACGAGTACTGCGTGATGCCGCAGCTCAGATCGCCCACGACAGGGGTGGAGCTGAACTCGCTGACCAGATGATTAATCTCATCAGGCAGCTTTTCAAAAATTTCCACGACTTACCTTTCGACCTCATGAGGATCTCGCAGCGCCTTGGCGACGCGAACCGTGCAGGCGGCCATAAAGGCCACGAAGCCGATCGCCTCGCCCAGGAGGAACATGCGAAATGCCTCTCCGAACAACACAAACACAACCAAGGTAAAGACGAGCAGGGCGATTGCCGAGACCGCCAGACTCACCATACCCTTGAGCATGTCCGCATTCTGTTTATCGTCAAGAACCGGCTTGAGCGTAAAGACAAAGGGAAGGAAGGCAATTGCGCCCGCGATGGCGCCTGCAACGATAGCGAGCAGATCGGCTATCTGAAACACTGGCGTCCTCACTTTCCTTTTTAACGCTTCACAGAACAGTTCCCGCCAAACATTGGTGACTATTGTACGAGCCAATCGCTAAAGTACAACCGAAAAAGCATCGGTTAATACGCACCTGTTCGTTTTCTTAAGACCTTCTTTATGCCGCAGGTACGGTAATACGTTTTTCTCGAACCCTGCAGGGCAAAACGTCCGTTAACAGGAGTGCGCGCGGTCGCCTTTTGTTCGTCCGCGCGCACCGTTTCTTCGTATTTGCAGCCGCGGCCGTCTTAGCCCAGCGACTAGAGCGTGCCGTAGATGCGGTCACCGGCGTCGCCCAGGCCGGGAACGATGTAGGCAGCCTCGTTGAGATGGTCGTCGATGGCGCAGGTATAGATATGCACATCTGGGTCCTTCTCAGTCAGCGACTTGAGGCCCTCGGGGGCCGCGACGATGCACAGCATGCGGATGTCCTTGACACCGCGCTCGCGCAGGTAGCTAATGGCCATCTCGGCCGAACCGCCCGTGGCGAGCATGGGGTCGACGACCAGGCAGATGCGCTGGTCGATATCCTTGGGCATCTTGCAGTAATACTCGTGCGGCTCGTGGGTAACCTCGTCGCGCTCCATGCCGATGTGGCCCACGCGAGCGGAGGGCACCAGGTCGAGGATGCCGTCGACCATGCCAAGGCCCGCACGCAGGATGGGCACGATGGCGAGTTTCTTGCCAGCAAGCTGTTTGAACGTGGCGGTAGTGATGGGGGTCTCGACCTCGACGTCTTCCATAGGCAGGTCGCGCATGGCCTCGTAGCCGTCAAAGAGCGCGAGCTCACGGACGAGCTGGCGGAACTGGTTGGTGCCGGTGTTTTTGTCGCGCAGGATCGACAGCTTGTGCTGGACGAGCGGGTGATCGACAAGCGTCACACGGGACGCATCGTAGGTGACGGTCATGGATTGATTGCCCCTTTCGTTGCGGCCGCAAAACGGCCTTGCTGACAAGGCGTGCAGCAATGTTGCCGCCGCACGCCATGCATAAGTTTAGCGGTTTGTTGTATCGAGCAGCCCATCGCAGCCCTACTGTGCGGTGCTGAGCGAGCGCCTGACTGCATCACGCCAGCCCGCAAGGTTTTGCTCGCGGCGCTCGGCGGACATGTGGGGAAGGAAGGTCCTAACGATCTGGGCATTTTGCTCCAGCTCCTCCAGGTCTTCCCAATAGCCGACGGCAAGACCCGCCAAGTACGCGGCACCGATTGCCGTGGTCTCCACCGTCTCGCATTGCAGCACGGGGATATCCAGCAGGTCGGCCTGGAATTGCATGATGAACTCGTTGCGCGAGGCACCGCCATCGACAGACAGGCGCTCGATCGAAAGCCCCACGTCCTGCTCCATGGCGCGCAGCACGTCGTAGCTCTGATATGCCATGGATTCGCAGGCGGCACGTACGATGGTCGCACGGCTCGAGGCGCCGGTCAGACCGCACACGATACCGCGGGCATGCGGGTCCCACCAGGGAGCGCCCAAACCCGCAAAGGCGGGAACGAAGTAGCAGCCCTCGTTGTCGCTAATCGAAGCGGCGAGTTGTGCCGACTCGCTCACGCTCGAGATGATGCCCATGTTGTTGCGAAGCCAGTTCATCGTTGAGCCGGCGGCAAAAATAGAGCCCTCGAGCGCATAGCTGACTTTGCCGTCCGCAGCGATACCGATGGTGGAGACCAGGCCATTCTTGGATTCGACGATCTCGTCGCCGGTGTTCATGAGCATAAAGCAGCCCGTGCCATAGGTGTTTTTGGTCTGGCCGGGATAGAAGCAGCAGTGACCGAACAGCGATGCCTGCTGGTCGCCCGCCACACCCATGATGGGCGGCATGTTGGTCATGATGTCGCTCGCGACGCGGCCGTAGTCGCCCGAGCTCCAGCGAACCTCGGGCATCATGGAACGTGGAACGTCAAAGAGCGCCAGCAGGTCGTCGTCCCAATCGAGCGTATGGATATTAAAGAGTGCCGTGCGGCTGGCATTGGTGTAGTCGGTGGCAAAGACCTGGCCGCCGGTGAGGTTGTAGATGAGCCAGGTGTCGATGGTGCCAAACATGAGGTCGCCCGCCGCCGCGCTCTCGCGTGCGCCGTCGACGTTGTCGAGAATCCACTGCACCTTAGAGGCCGAGAAATACGGGTCAAGCGTAAGTCCCGTGCGGGAGCGCACCAGCTCCTCGCAACCCTGTTCAACCAACGCGTCGATCGCCGGCGCGGTACGACGGCACTGCCATACGATGGCGTTATAGATGGGCTGGCCGCTCACGCGGTCCCAGACCACCGTGGTCTCGCGCTGGTTGGAGATGCCGATGGCGGCGATGCGATCGGAATGGATGCCGCTCTTAAACTGAACCTCCATCATCACGCCGATCTGGCTGGCAAGCACCTCCGTGGGATCCTGCTCCACCCAGCCGGGGCGCGGGAAGCTGGTTTTGACGCTACGACGCGCCTGGGCAACGATACAGCCGTATTCGTCGACAATGGCCGCGAGTACCGAGGTAGTGCCGCAGTCGAGCGCCATGATGTAGGAACCGCCAAAGTTAAACGAGGCATCTTCCATGCCCAGGCTGCCCAGATTCAACGACATCGCTTACACCCTTCTATTGCATCGGGTCGGACAGGACCCGCTCGATCTCTGATGCGGGAAGTGCGCCTTGGCGCAGGATCTGGAGCCCGCCGTGCTGGAACGACACGATGGTCGAGGCGTCGCGACACGGGGTCTCACCGGCGTCGACGGCAACATCGACCCCCTCCAGGATGCGACCCTCGACGGCGGCAAAGCTTGCCGGCGAAGGCGCGCCGTGCGTGTTGGCGCTCGTGCAGGCAAGGGGACTGCCGCAGGCGCGGATGAGCGCTTGGACCACGGGAGAGGCCGAAGCGCGCAGGGCCACGGTGTCGTCGCTGTCTCTTATACACATCTGACGCTG